>JANPGT010000534.1:0-2391 GCA_031424135.1 Chitinophagaceae bacterium | reverse complement strand
AAAGAAATATGGAAGTACGATACAGCTGCTGTGAAGAGCGCCACCCAGTTTACGCAAACCGTATTGCCCGAAGTGCGGCATAAAGAAAATAATTTTAATGATTTTACGGTACAAACATTATTGCCCAATTGGCTCAGCCGCCAGGGGCCCTGCATAGAAGTTGCCGATGTAAACAAAGATGGGCTGGAAGATTTTTTTATGGGTGGTGCCAAAGACCAGCCCGGACAATTGTTCCTGCAGAATAAGAACAATGGTTTTGCACTGAAGCCTGTAGCTGATTTTGTAAAAGATGCCGCAGCCGAAGATATTGCTGCTGTATTTTTTGACGCAGATAATGATGGAGACCCTGATTTATATGTTGCCAGCGGCGGATTTGAATACAGTGAAGGAGAACCTGCATTACAGGATCGGCTTTACCTGAACGACGGGAAAGGAGGCTTTACAAAAAAAGAGGGGGCTTTGCCTGCCATGCTAACCAGCAAGGGTTGTGTAAAAGCAGCCGATATAGACGGAGATGGCGACCAGGATCTTTTTGTGGGTGGAAGGGTAGTGCCCGGTAAGTATCCGTCTGCCCCCCGCAGTTATATTCTTTTGAACGATGGTAAAGGCAATTTTGCAGATGCAACACAAAGTGCATGTGCAGCGCTGCAGCAGCCCGGCATGGTAACCGATGCATTGTGGATGGATATTAATAGCGACAAACAACCAGACCTGGTGGTGGTGGGAGAGTGGATGCCCATTAAAGTTTTTGTGAATGCAAAAGGAGTATTGACTGACGCGTCATCTGCCTATATTCATTTTGCCAGCACCGGCTGGTGGAACCGTATCAGCGCCGCTGATATGGATGGAGACGGCGATATGGACCTGGTGATTGGCAACTGCGGCACCAATACACAGTTCCATGCGAACGATAAAGAACCCATGAGCATCTATTTTAAGGATTTTGATAACAACGGTTCGCTGGACCCCGTGCTTTGCTATTATATCGGGGGCGTTTCCTATCCCGCTGCTTCCAGGGATGATCTTACTGATCAGTTACCGCTTTTAAAGAAAAAATTCCTTGAATACAAAGCGTATTCAACCGCCACCATCAACGATGTGTTCACACCGGAACAATTAAAAGACGCAGGTATACTGAAGGCAGAGACAATGGAAACTGTTTACCTGGAAAACCAGGGAACCAGGGGCTTTGCCATGCATGAACTTCCACTGCAGGCACAATATGCCCCTGTGTACGGCATAGTGCTGGAAGATTTGAATGGCGATGGTAAAAAAGATATGCTGCTGGCGGGCAACAATACCTGGACAAGAATCAAATTTGGCCGCTACAGTGCCAACCACGGCGTGTTGCTGGAAGGAGACGGCAGGGGTGAATTTAATTATGTACCGCAGTACAAAAGTGGTTTGTCGCTGAGGGGCAATGTAAAAAGCCTGTCATTGATTCATGGAGACAAGACACAAAAAATAATTGCGGGTATCAATGATGAGAATGCAGTATTGATTTCCATAGGTAAATAATGCGTGAAATTTGACGCAACTGTTTCATATAAAATCCAAAGCAATATGAATCCTTCCATCGATACAGGCACCATCAAAGTAGGCGTAGTAGGTCTTGGCTTAATGGGCTGCAGTATTACCACCTGCCTGGCTATGGCGGGCCATAAGGTGATTGCAGTAGCCCCGGTGCCTGTTGATCTTGAACACGCAGAAAAAAGAATACAGGCGCATCTGCTGCATTCAAAAGAACAGGGGCTGATAAGCAGGGAGCCGGCTGATTACCTTCAGCAAATATTAATTACCGAAGATTACGGCCTGCTCAAAGATTGCAGGGTGGTTATTGAATGCACCATTGAAAATATAGACATCAAAAAGTCTGTGTACGAGAAGATTGAAGCGGTGATCAATCCTGAAACTATTTTAACCAGCAATACCTCGGCCATTCCTATCAGCATATTGCAGCAATTAACACTGCATCCCGATAGGTTTTTTGGCCTGCATTGGGCAGAACCTTCCCATACCACCCGCTTCCTGGAAATCATCTGCGGTGAATTAAGTGACCCGGTAAAAGCTGATTTTTTATACCAGCTTTCTCATCAGTGGGGCAAGGAACCCACGCTGGTAAAAAAGGATATCCGTGGTTTTATTGCCAACCGCTTAATGTATGCCATGTACAGGGAAGCAATGTCACTGGTAGAAAGTGGCTATGCCAGCATAGAAGATGTAGACCGTGCATGCCGTAACAATACCGGCTACTGGATGACATTGGTAGGCGTATTCCGCTGGATGGACCTCACCGGTGTGCCTGCCTACCACACCGTAATGAAAGATCTTTTTCCAACGCTGAATAATGGGACACAGGTACCTGAGCTGATTGATAAAATTGTGCGCGAA
>JANPGT010000533.1:0-9335 GCA_031424135.1 Chitinophagaceae bacterium | reverse complement strand
TCACTTTCTACCTGAACGGCACCTGGACCCTGAGTCGGTCCAGCAACAGGCGCTTTATACGTCTCTACATAAGTAAGAATATTGCCAATCTGCGCGTCTGAAAGGCCGGTAAACAGGTTCATGGCAGCCTTATTACGGCTGTTGTACAGCTTTGTAAAGTAAGGATCGCCACTTGCCAGCACTGCTGCATTGTTTTTAATCCATGAATAGAGTTTGGTCTTGTCACCCACCCTGTCTGTAACCCCCTGTAAGGCCGGACCGGTACCGTCTTTAACAGGATGGTGGCAGGCGGCACAATTGGCGGTGAACAGTTCTTTACCCGCCACAGCGTCTGTCTGGGCCGAAACAGTAAAACCTGAAAGTAAAAGAAGTAAAAAGAGGGTATTTAACAGTAATTTTTTCGCGGTTGGTCTATGATAAATCATAAGCTCTTAATATCAGGTAATTATGTGGAAAAATCTCTCTGGCTGGGTGCAAAAATAAGTCAGGATTTTAACAAAATACCAACATCGGAAAAATTTTTTTTTCCGCTACTGGCGCGGGTTTCAGCCGATTTTTGAGATCGTCATTTGATCTGTGTCATAAATTTGTCAGTAGTTTTATAAGCCGTTCTGCAATGTTGGTAACATCTATTTTTGCCACATCTTTGCGCCACCAACTAAGCTATGTTTACACGCCTTCAGCAAAAATGGAAAGTAAATGGGTGGCAATTCTTCCGAATCATGCTGGTCTTTGCCATTACCGGTACCCTTACCGCCTGGTTATCCAGAACCATTACCGGTTTGCTGGGCCTGGGCCCGGAGAGTTTCTGGCTGTGGAAGCTCTTGCTGCGGCTGGGGGTATTGTTGTTTGGGTACCAGGCCATCCTGCTCTGCATCGCTTTTTTGCTGGGCGAATTTGCTTTTTTCTGGCAGTATGAACGGAAACTACTCCGTTGGTTCAGGTTTGGCAGAACTAAGGAGGATCCGTAGCTGAATGATAAGTAGCTATTGCTGATTGCTGGATCATTACTGTCCGGGGAAAAATAGTTCAATAGGTCGTATTGCGCTACTATGGCCGTCTTCAGGGATTTTGGAAAAGCAGGGGGTTATATTTTATCAAGCTGTCACCGGTATCCCCGTAAGCCGCCTATTTTTCCGTTAGCTTTATTCTACTGCTGATAATAGCGATGGCTGAAATGCTTGGTGGCGCTGAGTTACAGCCTAAGAGGAAAAATCAGCGGCGTCGGGGGTACAAAGCCCGCCGGCTTTGAGGCGATCCTCGCAATGGAATTCCCCGGACAACAATGATTGCTGGATTTTGAGATTTTGGGATTTCTTCGTGAGACAATACTGAGACAAATGCCTTTTTACTCATAAGATTATGGTTTAAGAAATCGCAAAATCCCGCAATACCCCAATCTCAAAATCAGCCGTGGTTTTTCCTTAGTTTTGGCGCATGATTCACCTGGCCATCTTTGCTTCCGGTGCGGGTTCCAACGCACAGCGGATTATTCAGCATTTCAGTTCCAGCAACCAAATCAAATGCGCCCTGGTGGTTTGCAATAAAGCAGGCGCGGGGGTAACAGACATTGCTGCCAAAGCAGGCATACCGGTGTTAATGATAGAGAAAGAGCCCTTTTTCAGGGGCGATGCGTATACGGCTGAGTTAAAAGACCGGGGCATCGATTTTATAGTACTGGCCGGCTTTCTGTGGAAACTGCCCAGCCGCCTGGTAGCTGCCTACCCTGGAAAAATCATCAACATTCACCCCGCCCTGCTGCCCAAACACGGTGGCAAGGGCATGTATGGCAACTTTGTACACGAAGCAGTGATAGCCGCCGGCGAAAAAGAAAGCGGTATTACCATTCATTATGTAGATGAGTTATATGATCACGGCAATATCATCTTCCAGGCCAGCTGCCCGGTGGTGAATGGCGATACCCCGGCCTCGCTGGCTAAAAAAATTCATGCGCTGGAACATGCGCATTACCCGGCGGTGATTGAAAAAACCCTGTTAACTGTAAAATCATAGTTAAAAGCACCCCCACTGCCCGATTCTTGGTTAAGTTGTCTTAATATCACACTCAAAAAAGCCATTTGCGTTTTATAAGGAAATATATACTCATTGTTGCTCAGCTGGTTATTCTGTCGTTAGGCTGCAGCAGGGTTGCTGCACAGGTAATTATAAAGGGAAAGGTATTTGACATGAGCAGGACCATACCCCTGCCCGCGGTAAGTGTACTAAGCAGTTCAGGCACCGGCACCGTAACTGACTCTACGGGCAGCTATACCCTGCTGGTCAACGAAACAGATTCTATCTGGTTTTCTTACCTCAATAAACCCACCCCAAAATTTGCCGTGGCGGGTATCAACAAATTCAATGGCTTCGATATTTCACTGCACGTGCCCATCACAGAACTGCGGGAAGTAAAAATTATACCGCGCAGCTATAAGCGCGATTCCGTGCAGAACCGTATTGATTATGCCAAGGCTTTTGAATTTCAGAAGCCGGGTATCTCTTTATCAAACCCCAGCTCAGGTGCTTTTGGGGTGGGGCTGGACCTGGATGCGTTTATCAACATGTTCAATTTCCGGAAGAACCGGCGTATGGCGCATTTCCAGCAGCGCCTGATACAGGAAGAGCAGGATAAATTCATTGATCACCGGTTTACAAAGGCCCTGGTAAAAAAGATTACCAAATTCAGCGGTACCGTACAGGATGATTTTATGAAGGCCTACCGGCCATCGCTTGAATTTACCAGCATGGCAACCGATTACGAATTTGCCGAATACATTAAGCTGGCCGGCCAGGAATACATTGTTAAAAAGCGGCTGCCGCCTACTATTCCATAAGAACACCGTGGTAGAGACAAGGCATGCCTTGTCTCTACGCATGACACATGCATTTGCCGCCATTGCTGGCGAAAACAGCAACAATCAATGTTAGATTCCTTTCATTTTCACATTTCCACATCAGCAGATTTCCACATTTTCCGCCTTTTCTCTTTTGCTCTCTTAGCCCGCTTTTACTAACTTCCCCTTTCATTCCCCTTTAACCAATTCATCGCATCATGAAAAATTTACTGCTTGCATTTTTATGCTCACTGCTATTATTACCGTCGCTGTCTGCACAGGAAGTTAACCCCGCTGCAGCCGGCATGTCTGCAGAGCGGCTGGCCCGCATCGATAAGACCGTACAGGAATACATCGATAAAAAATGGCTGAACGGTGCCGTTATTCTTGTGTACAAAAACAACCAGCCGGTATACTACAAAGCCATTGGCTACGATGATGCGGAGAAAAAAACACCCATGCAGAAAGACGAAATCTTCCGCATTGCGTCGCAAACCAAAGCCATTACCAGCGTAGCGGTGATGATGCTGTACGAAGAAGGTAAATTTTTGCTGGATGATGCCGTAAGCAAATACATCCCCGAATTTAAGAAACAGCAGGTGCTGGATAAATTCAACGAGGCCGACAGCAGCTATACCACGGTGCCGGCAAAACGAGAAGTGACCATACGTGATCTGCTGACACATACTTCCGGTATAGGCTATGCGCAGATTGGAACAAAAGCGATGAACGCCATTTACGCAAAAGCCGGCGTAGTAGGTGGTATCGGCGTAGGTAAGATACTGCTGGGTGATAAGATGAAGATATTGGGCGGACTACCGTTATTTCACCAGCCCGGTGATAAATTTACCTATGGCCTCAATACAGATGTACTGGGTTACCTGGTGGAAGTGGTTTCGGGCATGCCACTGGATAAATTTTTCAGCACCCGCATTTTTGCACCACTGGGCATGAAAGACACCTATTTCTACCTGCCCAAAGAAAAATACAAGCGCCTGGCTACCCTGTATACGGAAGACTCTACAGAGCACGCTGTAAAAATGGCTGAACATATGGGCATCAATGGCGATTTCTACCGCGATTATCCCAATACCGAAGGCACTTATTTCTCCGGTGGCGGCGGCCTTTCTTCTACCGTTTACGACTATACTATTTTTATGCGCATGCTGCTGAACGGCGGCGAACTGAATGGCAAAAAAATACTTAGTCGCAGCGCTGTACGCGCCATGACCAGCAACCAGATTGGCTCGCTGAGCCTCAGTCACGGCGATAAATTTGGACTTGGCTTTGAAATTGTAACAGAAGAAAGCAGTGCTTTCAGTCCCTCATCTGCCGGCAGTTTCAGCTGGGGCGGTATGTTCAGTTCCAATTACTGGATAGACCCCAAAGAAAAAATAGTGGGCCAGATATTTTTCAATATTTTTCCCAATAGCCATGGCGATCTTCATGGAAAAATTAAAACCCTGGTCTACCAGGCCATTAACAACTGATTTGTATGAAGATGAAACAAACACTGGCCCTTGCCCTCCTGCTGCAGGTATCCATCATTGCTGGTGCACAGGACAGCATACCCTCTTTTGTAAAAGACAGCCTGGATATTTATACCAGCCGTTCGCTCAAAGAATGGCAGATTCCCGGTGCAGCAGTCTGCATTGTGAAGAATGGAAAAGTAGTGCTGATGAAAGGATTTGGCAGCAAGGAAATGGATGGCAGCGACAGGGTAGATGAAAACACGCTCTTCATGATTGGTTCCAATTCAAAAGCATTTACCGCTACTGCCATGGCCATGCTGGATGCAGAAAAACTGCCTGCCGGAAAAGCTGGCAAATTCTCGCTGGATGATAAAGTAACCAAATGGATTCCCTCTTTTGCACTTGATAACAAAGCAGCAGGAGAGCAGGCCATTGTACGTGATTTACTCTGCCACCGCCTCGGCTTCCAGACCTTCCAGGGAGATTTCACTTACTGGACCAGCAACCTCAGCCGCACACAGGTGATAGAGAAAATGCGTCATATAAAAGCCGTGCATCCGTTCCGCACCACCTGGGGCTATACCAATGCCGCCTTTGTAGTAGCAGGTGAAATTATTGCAAAAGTTACCGGCCTGCAATGGGAGGATTTTCTGCAACAAAAAATCTTTACACCGCTGGGCATGAACAATACCATTGCATTGAGCAAAGATTATCCCAACGCCGCCAATAAAAGTATGCCGCATACCATTGCAGATGGCCGGCTGATTAAAATACCCATCTGCGTCATCGACAACCTGGCCCCGGCCGGCAGCATTGGGTCTTCTGTAAACGATATGAGCAAATGGGTACTGATGCAGTTAAACAATGGCAAAGCAGATGATAAACAGGTGATTCCTGCTGCTGCGCTGGCACAAACAAGATTGCCGCATTCTATACTGGGCAATGGCGGTTACCTGTACAACAGGGGCCATTTTGCCCTCTATGGCCTTGGCTGGTTCCTGGAAGAGTACAGCGGTAGAAAAATTATTTCGCATACCGGCGGTGTAAATGGTTTTGTTACCAGTGTAACCCTGGTGCCGGAAGAAAAACTGGGTATTATTGTTTTAACCAATACTGACCAGAATTCTTTTTACGAAGCACTGAAATGGGAAATAGCCGATGCCTACCTGGGCAACCCCTACCGCAATTACAGCAAGGTATACCATGATTATTATGCAGCGCAGCAGGCTACGGCGGCCAAAGCAGACAAGGCCCTGCAGGACTCTGCCGCCCTGCACACGGCCAGCACCCTGCCACTTACAGCTTATACCGGCAATTATTTCAATAATGTATACGGTGACATGAGTGTGGTACTGGAGAACAAAGAACTGAAAATGAAATTCTCTCATCACCCCAATATGTACGCGAAGCTGGAAGCGCTGGGCGGCAATCGTTTTTATGTAACATTTTCTGACCCCATCTTCAGCAAGGCCGTATTTCCTTTTACTGTAAAGAATGGAAAGGTAACCGGGGTAACAGTAAAAGTGGCAGATTTTGTAGAGTACAATCCGTATGAGTTTGTAAAGAAATAATTTTAACCAACAAAAGACTACGGTAGTTGCTGAAAACTACCGTAGTCTTACCCGCGGTGCCGCTTTCCACCAACAGCATTGATCTTTGTGTAACCGCGACCGTAACAAAACTATAGAGATACCTGTTTTCATCACCTACATACCCCGTTCATGGAAGAACAGCAACTAATATTGGGCATCGGCACACGTTTGCAGCATACCCTGCACGGACCAGGCGTAATTGTGGGCGTTAAATACGCCACTTACTTAATTTCATTTATCAATCACGGTATAAAAGAAATTGATAAAACAGACAGTAAGCTGGAAGAGATCATCCCGGAAAACGTGAGCGCAGAAGTAGAAACTGTTTCAGCAGTGGAGAAATCGCTGCTGAAAATTTTACGGCAATGGAGCGATACCACCGAGCTGGTGCCGCTGGGCGATAAATGGCAGAACGGCATGCTGCTGTTGCAGCCGGCCGACAAAACCCAGAAACCCAAAGAGATTCCCATTGATATATTCTTTCATAAAATAGTAATGCTGCGCGACCGGCTGCGTGTACTGGAGCAGCAGATAAATGCCCATAAAATATTAACAGATGAAGACAAGGTAAACCTGCAGCAGTATATTACCCGTGTGTACGGATCGCTCACCACCTTTAATGTACTGTTTAAAAATAAAGAGCAATGGTTTGTGGGTGAAAAGGGAAGTAAAGAAGACTAATAACTGAAACAACCTGTTACCGTCAATGCATTAAAACAGTAAGCCCTTTGTCAGCTTTGACAAAGGGCTTACTTATATGTACACTATTATTACTTATTGCTTTATAAACCTTGTTTGTGAAGACTGCGAGGTGCCAGTAACTGTAATATAATACACGCCCGGCGCCCACTGCTGCACTGGTATGCTGTACTGGTTGGCCGAAGGTTTTACATCCAGTACCATCTGGCCGGTACTGTTAAAACACTGGAGGCGCTGAATAACCTGTGCGTTCTGCACATTGATAGTATTGCTGGCCGGATTGGGCCATACCACTACCTCACCAGCTTCAGTCACGTGCACCAGTACGGTTTTGCTGTAACTGAACTTACCGTCTTTATCAGTTTGTTTGATGCGGTAATAATTAATGCCTTTCTTCACCTGTTTGTCAACCGCCTGGTATTGGTTTTCTGCTGCACCTGTTGCCACCGCATTTACCACCGCCACTGTACTGAAAGAAAGACCATCTGAAGATCGTTCTACAATATAGTTATTCACGTTTATCTCATCGGCTACTTTCCAGCTTACCTGTACATCTTTGCCCAGCATCTTTGCTGCTACCTGCAACCAGGTTACGGGTAAAGTACGTATCGCAGGTGCCAGCTTGAAGATGATTTCATCCAGGGCAAAATCGTTGCCTGTTGTAACTGCAGACCGGTTAATGATGCCAAGGTCAGCAACAGTTGATGCGCCTGAATTCCAGGTGAAAGTAGATTTTTTCCAACTTGCATTACCTGTACCGGTAGCCTGCACAGAACCTGGTATCAATGCAATACCATTGATAGTGGGTGCCAACTGCGCGGGACTTGTATTGCTCTGGTTACCCATAGAGAAAGAGAATTCATAATTGGTATTGGGCAGTACGGTAAGTGGATCAAATGTAGCCCATACTTTGTTTCCAGCAGCGTAGGTGCAGCTGCCGGTGGCTTTTGTATAGTCTACAAGAAACTGGTTACCCTGCACGCCGGTGGCATCCTGCGAAAAAACATCGGTACCCGAAGTAACCACACCGTTCTGGCAGGTAAAATTTCCCATGGTAAATGATGCAGTGGCATCATAAATATTAAACCCGGTAAAGTGTTCTGCAAAAAGGGTATCTGCTGCACAGGCTTTTGTACTTATAACAACCGGATTAGGAGTCCATGCTGACCAATAACCCCCGCTAACCCTCATAAATCTTACCCTGTATTGCCCTGTTTGCGTTGCTGTATACTCATTACCGGTGGCATCGGGAATAGTAATACCATCCTTCTGCCATTCGTATGCAAAAAATCCGGCTGTGATTCCCATGCGTGCGGCTATGGGACTGGTGTTGCAAAACTGCTGGTTTTGAAAATACACCAATGGTTGTGCTTTATGAGCGGTGTTCCAGTAAGTACTTAGTATATATCCGCCTGCCGCATTTGTTTCATTCCACATATCCGTCCAGGTGTTATGGCCATTGAGGGCATAAAATGTCCGGTATATGTTCGCTCCGGCGTTTCTCATATCTGAATAAAAATCCTGTGCTTTAAAAGGGTCCGGATTAACATCTGTTCCGCCATTGGCCATCCAGATTGGAATCTGTATGAACTTTGCGGTGTCTGGAACCTGCAGGTCTGCATTTGGTGGAGAGGAAGGAAGCGCCGTTGCAATGCGCTTGGGGTGAACCCTGGCATAATCAATGGAGCCAACGCCCCCTGCAGACAAGCCCATCGTAATAACCCTGTCGGGATCCATATTATTGTACTTTTCCAAAGTATCCAATACCCCGTTGATACGGCTGTAATAGTCATCGCTCCAGCCTATATACGTTTCCTGCGGAAACAGTAAAAAACCATTCCATTCATTATTATTGATACGCTGTTCAAAAACCTGGGCACCCCAGGTCAGCTGAATTTCGTTGTCGTACACTGGCTTAGCTTCTCCTCCTCCGTGCAAAAAGATGATAACAGGATACTTACTTGCATTTAGAGGATTATAGTTTTTGGGAAACCGCAGCCGGAATGCCATACCGTTCCAGATGTAGCACTTGAAGTTGGAAGTAGTCCATCCGAAACCCCTGTTGGTTCTTACCCATTTAGACATTACATACCATGGCGGCTGGTTGGGATTGGTGGAACTGCCGGCGGGCGCTGAACTGTTGTAGGTTACAATAGGGTCAGCAGGGTTAAATACATCCTGGGCAGTAATGATATTGCAGCAGCACAATACTACGGCAAAAATCAACAGATTTTTGAACATTTCAATTGGGTTGAGGATTACAAAAAAACCAGGAGATTGGGTTCGGTCGGTGATTCGGGAGGATAGAATTTCTGAGGAGACGTTATTTAATTGGAGACTATAAAACACCGGCTCTGCCAGTGTTTATTATAACGTGTATCCAGGACATCAATACCTGTTTAAGGATGATGGCTTATTCCGGCACAAGATTAAAAGAATATTTGATATCTCATAGCGCTCCGCCAATTAAAACAGGTTTTTAGGCTGTACGCTGGCGGCCTGCCGGTCAATACACAGCAGGCAGCGGCCGTCTAACTGGTTAATTTCTAATTCAGTATCTAAGCATTGCCTTCAGCAAAAAATATTGCTTTCTTTTTTGTTAACGGCTTACAAATAATCTCAGCCGTGCCTGCAAAAACAGTTTTACCCGGCGGCAACGGATTTTTTTATCGCATACGCCTGCCAGTTATTTTTTAAGAATCCTGGCCTGTACCACGCCGCCTGCAGCCGTAAGTTTT
>JANPGT010000532.1:0-1845 GCA_031424135.1 Chitinophagaceae bacterium | reverse complement strand
ACTACTGACGACTCACTACTCACGTCTTTGTCGGAATCAGGATTTGTAAGATTTTAAGATGACAGGATTTCCCTTTGCTGCGCAAACGCACTCACGACTCACACATTCACCACCAGCACCGGTATCTTCAGCTCGTGCCGCACTTTATTAATCGTTTCGCCATACACCAAATCCTTCAGTCCGGTGTGTCCATGGGCGCCCATCACCAGTATATCTGCCTGTTCTTCTTTTACAATGCGCACAATTTCGGATACCCGGTTACGGTAGCCCAGCTTTGCCACTACGTTCAGCCCCCGTTCGCGCAGCTGCTTTGCATACGCCTGTAACTGTTCTTCGTCTTTTTTACTTTCCAGGTCGGCCACGGCATCGCCCAGCAACCTGGCGCTGGCGCTTTCAACCACGTGCAGCAATATGTACCGGCTGCCTGGCTGTCCCTGGCCCAATGCAAACGCCACCAGCTTTTCGTCGTGCCCGCCGAAATCAAGCGCTATTGCAATCTGCTTAAAAGCAGGTGCTTCAAAATGGTTCAGTGTTTTTACTGCATGGTGTACGGTTACCCCCACTGCATCTCTTTTCATTTTTTTCAGCAGCAGTGGTATACTGATAACGGTAATCAGCAATACTACCAATGCAGCCAGGCCTGCCACCACCAGTATTTTTGCCAACAAGCTATGTTCATTGTGTAAAAAATCGATGCCTTCACCAAAAACCATTTTAAGGTTCAGGTATACCAGCACAGTGGCTACCAGCCAGCTCAACACCTGTGTAAGCGGCTTAATGGCGAACACGCCCATCTTTTCTTTTTCACTCACAAAATGTATCAGCGGTATAATGGCAAAGCCCAGCTGCAGGCTAAGAATCACCTGGCTGAATATCAACAGCGCATCAATCTTATTATCGCCCCAGATAACTATGGTGATTACTGCAGGCACAATGGCCAACAGGCGCGTAAGCAACCGCCGCAGCAATGGATTAATGCGCAACAGCAGGTAACCTTCCATTACAATCTGGCCGGCCAGGGTACCGGTAACGGTGGAGCTTTGGCCGGCGGCAATCAGTGCAATGGCAAACAGCACCGGCGCTACTGCACTGCCCAGCATGGGCGCCAGCAGCTGGTGGGCGTCTTTTATTTCGGCCACATCCGTTCTGCCTGCTTTATAAAATACAGCTGCCGCAAGAATTAAAATGGCCGCATTTACAAAAAACGCCAGGTTGAGCGCAATGGTGGTATCAAACATATTGAAGCGCAGCGCCCTGCGTATGCTTGCCTCATCGCGTCCAATCTTACGGGTTTGCACCAGCGCAGAATGCAGGTATAAATTATGCGGCATCACCGTGGCACCAATAATGCCGATAGCGATGTACAAGGCTTCCTTTCCCGGAATGCTGGGAATAAAACCGGTGAGCACCTCGCCCAAAGCAGGTTTGGCAAAAAACATTTCTACCAGGAAAGCCAGTCCAATAATGGCCACCAGCGTAATAATAAATGCCTCCATCTTACGCATGCCCAGCTTCTGCAGGTAGAACAGTAAAAAGGTATCCAGTACCGTTATACAAACGCCCCAAAGAATGGGAATGCCCGTCAGCAGGTGTATGCCAATGGCCATACCCAGTACTTCCGCCAAATCGCAGGCGGCAATGGCGGTTTCTGCCAGCAGGTATAAAATAAAATTAACTGAGCGTGGGTATACTTCCCGGTTTACCTGCGCCAGGTCGCGCCCGCGCACAATGCCCAGCCGCGAAGACAGATTCTGCAGCAGCAGGGCCATCAGGTTACTCATCAGCAAAACCCAAATCAATGAATAACCAAATTTACTACCCCCTGCCAGGTCGGTAGCCCAGTTA
>JANPGT010000531.1:0-19346 GCA_031424135.1 Chitinophagaceae bacterium | reverse complement strand
CACCAGACCATCCCAATTACCCCTTATCAAAAACAGGTGCAGCAACTGAGGAATATCATCGCATTCCGGCGTATACTGCAAGCCGTTGAACGCAAGCGGTTCTTCACGGTTTCCTGCCATTACATCATGCATAAAATGAATGGCCGCTTCTGTGAAGCAAACTTCTGCAATAAGAGAATCATTTTGAGACTGAAGTGCGAAATGGGGAGATGCGCAAGCGGTAAAAAGAGCGGGCTGATAATCACCTGGCAGCAAACCCAGACTGTCAGCATACGATATAATACCTGCCAGCCACTGCAGGCGCGCAGTGTTTTCTGCACCCAGCCAGCAATACCTGTACCCATTGATGGCATACAATGCTGCTGTTTGTTTTGAGTACTTCAGCTGAAGCAAAGAAAACCCGGTGCCCTTTATAAACACTGGCAGACCAGTATCGGCTATTTGGCAGCCTGCCTGCAGGCCAACCAATAAAAACACCCATAAAACAATATGCAGTTTACAGGTTAGCATAGCAAAACCTCTTCTGCATAACTATTAAACGCAGCAGTTAAATCAAAAAAGTCCTGCTTTGCCTTCAGCACCTGGCTGCCCAGGCTGTTCTGGCGCTTTTCTGCTTCCTTCCAGGGCGCTGCATGGGGCACGCTGGCCTCTTTTTCCAGCAACTTTGTATGCACTTTTATTTCATCTGAAAGAAAACCGGTGATTTCGTCTTCCCTGAGCAACAAATCATAAAAATATTCCATCCGTTCAATCAACGCAGGTGATCTGTTATCAAGAAATTTCACAATAGCAGAAAGGCGGCTTTTTAAAACGATATTCTTATCCTGTATCTCAGCAATAATCTGTTTCCATACCGCCGATTCATTAAGGTATTGCGCAATTAATACAGAAGGCTGCGACATAGACCGGTACTTTATAATATTCGTATTACAATACATATTCAGCAAATGTATATTTTGGAGGCTGGCAAACCCTGAACCAGCATCATTACCATAGCTGACATTCATCAATTGGGGTTATTAAGGCCGTATGCCCGGGGGCTGGGGCCTGACTGATAAAATTAACCCCGCCGCGTATTGCGGTGGGGTTAATACTTACAACAATTGACATCCTATTTAACTGCAATATGCTGGCTGGCTGTCATTTTTTTAGCTTCTTCTTTTTTGGGAAGGGCTAACTTCAACACACCATCTTCATAGCGTGCATCAATCTTTCCTTTATTCACCTCTTCGGGCAATGTAAAGCTGCGGCTGAAAGAAGCGTAGTTGTACTCCTTACGGGTAAACCGGGCATCCTTTTCTTCTTTTTTGTCTTCTTTATGACAACTGACAGTCAGCATATTTCCTTCCACATCAATATTGAAATCATCTTTCTTCATTCCGGGAACTGCCAGCGACACCGCAAAATCATCTTTGTTCTCAACAATATTTACAGCAGGCATATTCATAGTTTTACCAATGGGTCCGCTGTTGTCGAACCATTCATTCCACGGACGAAAAAAGTCGTCAAATAAAGACGGGATGCTTCCGCCATTTTTAATTAATGCGCCTGTTGACATACAAACCTCCTTTTTGTTTATTGTGAACAATAATTTCTACAGCAAATGTATCATTAAACACAGGGGCAGAACAAAGATGCAGGTCACTAAAAAAAATGAGGGTGGTCAATCAAAAACCGGCGCAGACCTGCAGCCCCATACCTGACAAACTTCAGCAGCTTTTTTGACCCTCATCATAACAGGGTCAGTGATAAGAACGGTAGCTTTGTGAAAACAGTTATCATGAAAAAGATACTACTGGCATTTGACGGAGCCCATTTTTCTGAAGGTGCATTCGAATTTGCCCGCAGGATGAACGAGATGGAACCTGTGCTGCTTACAGGGGTATTCCTGCCACAGGCAGATTATGCCAATTTATGGGCTTATTCTGCCGGCGGACTGGGTGGTCCGATGTTCATTCCGGTACCGGACGATACCGAGGCAATGACAAAAAACAAAGAACGTTTTGAGATGCTTTGCCGGAAAAATGGCATTGACTACCGTGTGCACAGGGATTTCAATGATTTCGCTTTGCCGGAATTAAAGAAAGAAACCTGGTTTGCCGATTTACTGATAATTGGCAGTGAATCCTTCTACGAAAATGCGGGTGATGCAGCGCCCAATGAATACCTGGAAGAGACCCTGCACGGCGTGGCCTGCCCGGTGATACTGGTTCCGGAAAAATTTGATTTCCCCGATAACGTAATTCTTGCCTACGACGGAAGTGAATCTTCCGTATACGCCATTAAACAGTTTGCTTACCTGTTTCCATCGCTTACAAAAAATGAAACCCTGCTGGTATATTCCGACAGGCACGGAGAAGACCAGATACCGGAAGAAACAAATATTGAGGAGCTCACCGCACGTCATTTCAAAAAACTGACGGTTTCCAAACTGAATATCCACTCACAAAAAACATTTGCCTCCTGGCTGTCAATGAAAGCATCTGCCATTCTTGTCAGTGGGTCCTTCGGCCGTTCAGCTTTATCCAGATTATTCAGGAAAAGTTATATAACCGGTGTTATAAAAGAACATAAACTGCCCATTTTTATTACCCACCGGTAAATCAACCAAAGTCCGGGCATTCATTATTTTAATATATAAAACATGAAAAAAATAATTGCTGCACTTGACGGGCTTAAGTTTTCAGCAGGCACCCAACACCACGCCATTGAAATTGCCAGGCAAGCCAATACCTTCCTGGTAGGGGTGTTCCTGGAAGATTTTACCTATACAAGTTATAAAATCTACGACCTCATCACAAAAGAGGGGGTTACCGAAAAAGAACTGAGGCAGTTCAGTGAAAAAGACAAATCGACCCGCGACAGGGCGGTGGCCGTTTTTGAAGAAGCCTGCCGTGTGGCTGGTGTACCCTACAGTATTCACCACGACAAAAACATAGCCCTGCAGGAACTGCTGCATGAAAGCGTGTACGCAGACCTGCTGGTGATTGACAGCCATGAAACATTTTCACACTATGACGAGAAATTACCTACCCGGTTTATCCGCGATATGCTGCCGGATATACAATGCCCCGTACTGCTGGTGCCGCAGCAATATAAACCGGTGGAAAAAATTGTAATCCTGTATGATGGGGAACCGTCTTCTGTACACGCAGTAAAAATGTTCAGTTACACGTTCCCGCTGTTAACCGAACTGCCGGTTGAAGTACTTTCAGCAAAAGGCTTTTATGAAGACCAGCATGTGCCAGACAACCGTTTGATGAAAGAATATATAAAACGTCATTTCCCAAATGCCCATTTCACTGTATTGAAAGGCCATGCGGATACAGAAATTGTACAGCACCTGCAGAAAGAAAAGCAGGAAGTGATGGTAGTGCTGGGTGCCTATAGAAGGGGTTCCGTATCCCGCTGGCTGAAGCAAAGCATGGCAGACATACTGATGAAGGAAATAAATAAGCCGTTATTTATTGCGCACAATAAGTAAACAATATTGAAACACCTGCTGTACAACATGGTTGCTGTAATAATGATATCCTAAATAAAAAGTCTGCTTGCTTTTATGCTTTCAATAATAATGGGCGCACAGCTATAGACCTGTACGCCCATTATTTATTATGTTTTTGAATGATACTGCTGTATGCGCCGGTTATAGACGCATTACTGTTTTTCATACCTTCCTGTCAGCTCATTGATTTTAATCCGGTAAATGACCGGCTTTACCCTGTTACTGTCATCTATTCCACCTGTATCCGCATGCTCGTGACCGTGCAGGGTACTGCTGGTCATCAGCGAAAACACCCTGTTAAAAAGAATTTTCCTGGCTTTGTCTGCAGCTTCGTTCTGCAACTCTTCAAACTCGCCAAAGGCCAGTACACATTGCCAGTTGGTCATATCTGTCATCATATCTGCTTCAAAACACACATGGGGATTTTTCCGGAGCATATTCAGCTTAACCCCTTCGCGGGTCTGACCATAAATATATTCTCCGTCATAAGAATACGTTACCGGAACAATATAAGGATGCACGCCATCGGTACAGGCCAATCTGCCCAATACCTGGCTGGACAGCACATTCCTGATTTGAGTATCATTTAGTTTTCCCAGCATAGTGGTAGTTTTATGAATGAATAAAAACCTTTTCCTTGTTCACTAAAGTTACTGAGCCATTGGACATTGGCTTATGATAAGGCTCAACACACCCACTAACCCTACTCATTGCCCCGGGCAGGTGCACGGTGTATTTTTACTAATAACCTGATGCATATGCCAAAGAAAAATCCGGCAAACAGTCCGGCCGAAAAGCCCTGGCCCCATATTCCGCCAGAAGAAAACCCCGATGACATTCCGGTGAATCCTGTTCCGCCCGCCGAAGAACCTGGTATTCGTCCGGACGAAGAACCGTTTGAAACGCCGCCGCACGAGCTGCCTGAACCAGGTAAAAATTCCTGTTAATCTACCCGTGTTCAACAGTAGCTGTTAACCGGCCAGCAGTTTTACAAAACGGTATTTTATCAAGCCAGCTGCTGATAAGGGTCATTGAAAGGCAGGCTGCTGCGAAATAATTTTACACCAGTAAAGTAACTATATGACGCATAAGACCGATAAACAGTTTTTCTTTGAAGCAGGTCTCAACTGGCTGGCGGATGACAGGGGTGTTCTTTACGCCCATGATGTTAAAGACACCATTCATGTAGCTGCCCCTGCAGCATTTGGTGGTACAGGCAAGGAGTGGAGCCCGGAACACCTGTTGCTGTCTTCCATTATCAGCTGCTACATGAGTACTTATCTTGGTATCAGCAAAAAGATGGAACTGCCTGTCAGCCGATTTGAATGCAACGCCATAGGACAGGTAGAACTGGTGGAAGGTAAATACCGGTTTACCAATATCAATGTCTATCCAAAGATTTTCATTAAAGATGAAACGGTACGGCAAAAAGCTGGCAAGGCTGCAGAAAAAACACAGCAATACTGCCTTATCAGTAATTCTTTACACGCTGCGATGATTTACCACACAGCGATATTGATAGCTCCGCAGGCAATAACTGTTACCGGCGCAGCAGAAAACCAGGCACTATGAACAGGGCCGCTTACTATATTCAGAAAATAAAACTTACCGCCATAGGTGCCTGGTTAGCCACCGTGCTGGTGGCAGTACTGGGCTTTGGACTGCTGAAAAAAACAATCGTTTTGCTGCTGGTGAAAATGTATGAATGGCTGATTGAACTGAATCCTTTCAGAACATGAC
The DNA here is from genome assembly GCA_031424135.1 of Chitinophagaceae bacterium. GTDB lineage: Bacteria > Bacteroidota > Bacteroidia > Chitinophagales > Chitinophagaceae > JACMLD01. The sequence goes on along the minus strand of JANPGT010000531.1, from coordinate 14,101 downwards.
TATAGAAATAAACGATACGAATACAATTGAAGAAATCAGGGATTTGTTTTCCCGCAACTTTCCTTATCTCAGTCTTGAATTTTTTGCCGAACCGCACCGTTGGCAGGAAACATCTTCTTTTAAACACCTGCTTCCTCACTACAAAAGGATTGGCGAAGTAAGCACCAGGCATCACCAGGGCGTACTGGAAATAGCGCCATGGCAAAAAACCGGTGCAGTGGAACAGGCTTTCAGCAGGATATTCGGGCTGCAGGTACAGGTATTCAGGCTTCATGGCGACCGGTGGATACAGACCGCCGGCACAGATGAATGCACACTGGCCGAACAGAACGAAACAGGCTGCAATGCCTTCCTTGCCCAGTAGCCGCCTGCCGCTATAGCCGGTACACATTCCAAAAAGCCCTGGCAACGGCGTTTTGAATTATTTTTATGCCAGCTTATGTTTAGCGTTTAAAACACCTGTATGCCAGCCATTGTTACCGTTACGTTCAGTCCCTGTATAGATAAGAGTACTACTGTCAACCGCCTGGCGCCCGACGTAAAACTGAAATGTGCCGCCCCCGTGCTTGAACCCGGCGGCGGCGGAATTAATGTTGCAAGGGCCATCAAAAAATTAGGGGGCGATGCACTTGCCATCTATCCTGCCGGGGGATATACAGGAAAGTTCTTTACCGCACTGTTGCAACAGGAAGCGATCAATATAATGGTGGTTGAAACAGTTCATGAAACAAGAGAGAACATCATTGTACTGGAAGCGTCTACCAACCGGCAATACCGCCTGGGTATGCCGGGCACAGTGCTTACTGCTGAGGAATGGCCCGAAATACTAAGAAAGCTGGAAGCCATAAAAGAGGCAGGGTTTATTGTAGCCAGTGGCAGCCTGCCACCGGGTGTTCCCGACGATATTTTTGCGCGCATCGCCGCTATTGCTAAAAAGAACAATGCGAAGCTGATAGCAGATACTACCGGCAAAGCGCTGCAGCAAGCGGTTGAGGGTGGGGCTTTCCTGATAAAACCCAACCTGGGTGAATTAAGTCTTTTAGCAGGAAAGGAATACCTGAAGAAAGAAGAAGTACTGGGCGCTGCAAGGCAACTACTGAAGGATAGTGAGTGCCAGGCAATAGTGGTTTCTATGGGCGGTGATGGGGCCTTACTGGTTACCAAAGACCTTGCTACCAGGTTTGTGCCACCGGCAGTAGAAAGAAAAAGTACCGTAGGCGCGGGTGACAGCATGGTAGCAGGTATTGTATTCATGTTGGCAAAAGGAACTGATCTTGCCACCGCCGTAAAATTTGGTGTTGCCTGTGGCACAGCTGCCACCTTAAACCCCGGCACCGAGCTCTGCAGGCGCGCAGATGCGGATGCTATACATGCACTGCTGACCAGTTCTCCGCAATCATGACTGCTGTAATATTTCAGGTATCCTCTTACATTGGTTTTCAGAAACAATGGATTAATACTACAAGGTTCTATTTTATAAGTCCCTTTTTCTTCATGTCGGCTGTAATTTTTTCTCCAAATTCATGGGCCAGTGTTTCTACTGAACCCGGATCAAAAGATTCGGTCTGTACTGAATAGAGTAACTGTTTGCTTGCCTGGTCATAAAAATTACATTCCCAGAAATAGCGGGTATCTGTCTGGTAGTATCCGGGACCATTAATACGCCCGCTCAGCGTACTGTAATACCCCCAGAAACGATTGTGGTAAACAGAATAGGGTGAATAATAAACGCGTGCGGGAACGTAGTATCGTTCGCGCTTTTTGTCCAGCAACACTATGGTAATAACAGCGTCGATACCACTGCTGTGCAGCTGGTTCAATACCGCATCTTCATTCATTTGCTGAAAAGACCCCTGGCCGTATTCCTTTAACGAGGAAATGGCGGTGTACCCTTTTGAAGCAAGATCACCCACAAAATGATTTTCCATCTTTGCCCGGAGATTTCTTTCATCGTTGGGTACAATGGCTGCCACCAATATTTTGTTATAGGTATTATCCGGGAAACGATCTGCTTTCCATGAATGCGTAATGCGGGAAGAAGAGCAACCCGCAAGTAACAGTATCAAAAAAATCCTGAAGTATTTACTGGTATTCATACAGCAAAGCTATTGCCTGCAATAAGCTGCTGCAATGATATGGATTGATAAACCGGTGATAATTGTCAACCGCCCTTCCGCAGAATAATGAGGTCTAAATGGTGCTCTTTTCCCAGCGTTTCAGATGAGGAAGCATTTCAAGGGATTGCTGCACGATATGGGCGGGAATCTTCATTTCCTGCATCTTCGATTGCATAAATGCTTTCATTTCTTCCATAGTTATACCGGCTGTAGTGAATGCGCCATGCTGGTAACAATATTTACAATACTCATCGCTTGCTGATCCATTTTTTTCTGTGCCCCTGTCTGCAATATTGTCTATAGGCATGGTGCAACTTTGACAAAATAAATGTGGTGCCATACAATATGTTTTAACATTGATGAAAAAAAGCCGCCGAAAAAGAGAAGGCCGGATAAAAATCCAGCCCTGTTTTTTAATTCCAACTAATCCTGTGAAAACCCAATGCGAATTTACCGGTGACCAACACCCCAAAAAATGACAATGGTCATAAAAATCAATGACAATCATCCACCGATAGTAAAAGGTTGTCAATCAATTAAAAAAACCGCCCGTTCTCACAGCGACCGTTTATCTCCTCTATCCGGATGCGGTATATAACCAGCTTCTTTTTTTGATGCAGCCTTTGCCGGGGGAACAGATCGCTATCGGCAGCCGCAGCTTCACTGCTCACTTTCAGGTGCATCCCATGATCAGCAAATGCCCTGATGGCATGATAGCGCTCCCTGGCATCCTCCAGTTCTTCATACTGTCCCAGCACCATCACACTTTTCCAGTCTCCAAAACCCTTTATTTCATCTACCTGCAGGCACACTTTTCTGTTAAGGCGCATTATTGCTATTTTGGCACCAGGCAAAGAATGGCAGAATATACAATTGCTTTCATACACATAATTGCTGGGGTATACATAAGTGTTAAACCCATCGTTGCAACCTATATGACCAATGGAATTCTGGGTCAGCAGTACGATTGCCTGCTCCTTTGTAAGATGTTCTATCATATGGCTATCTTTAAATTGTATTTTTCAGACTCCCCATAAAAAAAACAAAAAGCAAATTACCATTAGTGCCGCGGCACCTGAATGATGCTGGTCAAAAATGAATGTAACATCCATCAGCCGGCTTTACCAGTAAGTTTCAGTGACCGCAATCAATTTCTAATTTGATAACCCTCATTGCAGCAGGCCTCCGCAAATACGTTCTTTGATATAACAGGTATCGTCTTCTCAGCAATTGCAGCGCCGGTTAACTCCTGTTAAAAAACAAGTTATGACAAAGCATATACCACCCGCCGCAGCAAGTGCTGTTTACCCGGGCGAATACACACCGCTTCCCGAAGCAGTGGCGATGATGGAATCAGCAGAAAGAAAAAACAATGCTTACCCCCCAAAGTTTTCTGTGAATATGAGCAAGGGACAGGAATGCATCATAGTGGAATCTGCGCTTCCCGGTTGCCGCAGGAGCGATATTTACATAAGCGGTTATGAAAACCTGCTCTCCATTTACGTACTGCATAGCCACAAGGACCATGGCGGCGAAAAAATACAGCTGCATGAAATCAACGACGAAGCATGCATGCAGCGCTTTATACTGCTGCCGGGCAATGCAGATCCGGAATTCGGCAGTGCTGGTTACCGCGATGGCATTTTGAGCATTTGCATTCCTGTAAGCAAGCATCCCCTGCCGCAAAAAAACTTCAGGATAATGGTATACTGATTTGTCAGGCCGGCAGGCAGGGCACAGTAAGAAGATTCCCGTTTCCCGGCCTAATTAACCAGTGACAGCAATTTTTCCGGATGTACAATAACAATTGCTCCTTCTTTGATATCAATCAGGCCCTCTGTACGAAATTCGCTCAGTGTTCTTACCAAAGATTCGGTTGCAGTACCTGCAATAGACGCCAGGCTTTCGCGGCTGATATTGATAGAAAAATTTTGATCTTTTTTTTCCTGGTATTTTTCCTGCAGCAACAGCAATGCATCTGCCACCTTTCTGCGTAATGAGTTATAAGCAAGGCTCAGCAATTGGTTTTCCTTGGCAGATACATTTCCTGCCAGCAGGCTGATGAATTTTTGGGTCACCTCTTTGTTGCTGTTAATCAGTTCCATAAAATCTTCACGGGGAATAATCGCCAGTTCGGTTTCTTCCAGTGCCTCGGCAGTATCCCTGTACACTGAGTCTTCCAGCAGGGCTATATAGCCAAGAAAATCGCCGGCGCAGAAAAGCCCTGTTACAAAACCTTTTCCATCATCATTGGTCTTATATGTTTTTACCTTGCCTTTTACCACATAATACAGCCTGTTGGGATGGTTGGATTCAGAATAAATAAGCTGCTTTTTTTTATAGATATTGATGTTTCTGCCCTCCACAAAAGTCTTTAAATCATTCTGGCCGGAGGAGGCGAGCAACAGATGCTGCAGCCCCTCCAGGCCGGGCGATAATTCCTGTTTCAATAATTCAATTTTCCTGAAGCGGCTGTCTATGGCATTCAGCAGCTCCGTGCCGTCAAAAGGTTTGGTAATATAATCATCTGCCCCCTGTTCCATCCCTCTGCGGAAATCGGACCGGTCTGCTTTGGCGGTAAGAAAAATAAACGGCGTATTTTTTATTGCATCGTTTTTATGAACAGCATGCAGTACGCCAAATCCGTCCAGTTCCGGCATCATAATATCGCAGATGATCAGGTCGGGGGCATTGGCGATGGCCAGCGACACACCTTTCTTTCCGTTTTCCGCCTGTATCACTTTGTAATTGGCCAGTTCCAGTATCTCCGCGGTATTACTGCGGATGTCATCATTGTCTTCAATAAGCAAGATCTTTTTCATAGTAATTTTTTTAGGCAGCAACTTCCTGCAGGTGATATTTCATAGATACCCATACATAAACAGCAGGAGAATTCGGGGGAATAGCGGAACAACCAAAGACAGAATGCTGAAAAATTACCCGGCAGAAAAGGCTGTTTAAACTTATTCCGGGTTTCGCGCTCCTAAATTGCTCAAAGCTTTGGTAGCATTGGCTGACTCCTGTCAGCAGGCAGGATGACTATTGACATTTACTCCACCAGCCGTCCACGGCCTGTAAACAGATGCCGTCTACTATCGCGCAGCTTGATAACCGTCATTTTATATGGGGGCCCTGCAGGGTTATATTGCAGTAGATTTTTCGTAGGATATTGGATTAAATGCGGGGCTGGATTTTTATCCCAGGCCCCTTTTTTTGCCCCAATGGCAAAGAATTTTTTTCAGCAGATTTCCAGTGTAAGCAGTCTTGCCCGTATACAAGCCTGGTTGGAAAAACGTGCATTGTCCCGGCACAAGAGCAGCAGCATGGCAATCACCAAAAATAAAAAACCGTTATTGCGGGTTTGATACCCGCAATAACGGTTGCTTTGCTTTCTCATGTGGCTATAGTGGAAGGCAATTCATTTATTCATGAATGGCCATAATGGGTACATGGGCGTGCAGTACCAGTTGCCTTGAATGACTGTGTTTAAAAACCTTGTCTACCAAATCATGCTTTTTAGGAATAACAATCAGCATATCCAGTTCATTTTTATCGGCAAAATCAATAATACCGGCTTCTGTGTCATTACCATTGATAAAGTGATATTGTGGATGCAGTTCACCCAACAGGTCCTGGAACCAGCCTGATTCTTCGATGGTTCTTGAACTGAAAGCGTCGGCAGTTTCATGACTTACATGCAGCACATGCAATTTTGCCCCGTATTCTTTCACAATGCTTTTTATTTCATTGGCCGGAAGGGTTTCTATAACATGCCTGAAATCGCAGGCCACCCCTATATTCCGGATGCCGCCAAAATGAACCCCTGGTGGCACTGTTACCAGTGGCCAGGACAGTTGCCTGGTGGCGGAAACTGTTTTGGAACCCAGCAAAAACCGCTGAAATTCACTTTTATCGCTTCTGCCTATTACTACCACATAGGTATTTATAGAAGCGCAGGCTTCATCAATACCTTCTATAATATCACCTTCTTTTACCAGGGTTGTTATTCTGATACGGTCTCCGGTCCTGGCCACTATTTTATCTTTCAGCAGGCGCATCTCCTGTTCTGCGTTGGCCACCAGTTCTTCTATGCCATAAAAGGCAGCCGGTGCCTCGGTAACTACTACCGGGTATGGGCATATATGTAGCAGCAGTAAATCAGTTCCGGTTACGCAGGCCATATCGGCTGCATACTTCACCGCATTAAAGGAATCATCCGAAAAATTGGTGGCGGCAACAATTGTTTTCATAAAAAAATTAATTAGATGGTTTAATAATATTTTATCAGTGCTATATGCTGGTAGTCTTTCAGCAGGTGATTGTCGGCAAATTCTACATCGCCGCCATTCTCCAGTACCTTTTCAATAACATCGTCTACAGCATCCCTGATACAGGAGAATTTATTAAGGCTGCCCGCCCCCGGTGTAATAGTATTCCTGCCACTGCCGTGTGCAGCCTCATACATATAATTTTTTTCCACCACCAGCAAACGTCCTTTACCACTGCCAGCTTCGCGCCATACATCTGCCATACCTGTTACCAGTTTCCTTTTGCTGGCTGCATCGTCCAGCTGGTTCAGCAAATCTTTCTGAATTACCTTTTTCCAGTCAGCAATATGTGGTGCCAGTATTTCAATGATTTTTTTGTCGCTTGCATCGTCATAGCAACCATACACATATTCAATAATGGCCGGTTTGTGTTTGGTAATGGCATTAAAATGACCCAGCATTTTTTCGGGCCCTATTACAAACAGCGGCAGGTGGTAAGCGTTCAGTATAATGTCCAGGCCATTGTCTATATAGTGCAGAAATTTATCCATCATTACTTCCCTGCGCGCCTCCTTGTCAGAGAAATTGGCTACTTTCTGCGGAATATCATTAACATACGCAAACACAGGCCGGGCCGCGTTGGAAACAATTCTTACAAAACTGTCTGCATTGCCAAGGTAAATTCGGCTCTCCCTGCTATCCAGCAGCAATACAAGGTATTTGTGCAGCTGCTTTTTACTATATACCAGGTCGCGGATTTCAAAAGATTCGTCTACCATTATTTTTTCTTCCACCGCTATGTCCAGGTACAACACTTTTTCAAATACCGGCGATACATAGATGGCAATACTTTTCTTATGGGTATTGAAATTCAGGTGCTGTATAATGGTATGCAGTTTCTGCATCATTAACTGCACCATCTCTGCCGGGTAATTCTCTTCCAGTTCCTTTTCTATTTTCCTGACGGCTGCTGCCAGGCTGAGATTCAACGCAGCCTTTGCACTCATTTTGGGTTCAAATGGCAGGATGATAGAAATAGCAGGGCGGTAATGTACGGCCTCCATTATTTCGTTCATTTCGGGTGTTAGCACAGTATTCATGGCAGCATTTTTAGCTACTAAAACTACCACGCCTTAAGGGAGGTAAGAATGACCTTCATCATAAAAAAGATTGATCTTGCTGCGATACCCGCTCCGGATGCGCCGGAGGGGGATAATTCATTGAATGATAAATGGCCGCATTAGCCAGGGTGGCGTAGATTTACAGCAACCGGACAGCAAACAACCCTCCGCAGCAACTACCATGAACTGGCACCAGCTTGATATCGATACTGTATATGAACGCACCGGAACTTCCCCGGAAGGTCTTTCCCCACAAACGGCGTCGGAACGACTGGGTGTTTACGGGTACAATGAACTGCCTGAAAAAAAGAAGCTGCCGGCCTGGCTGGTATTCCTGCACCAGTTTACAGATTTTATGATACTGGTACTGGCAGGTGCTGCGGTAATTGCCGGTATTGTGGGAGAGATAAGTGACATGATTGTTATACTGGCCATTATTGTACTGAATGCCATCGTGGGGTTTATACAGGAGTACCGGGCAGAAAAAGCCATGGCCGCGCTGAAAAAACTGGAGCCCGGCAATGCTGTTGCAGTTCGTAACGGCAATGCACAGGTTATTTTATCGAAGGACCTGGTGCCCGGCGACATTGTTTTACTGAATGCCGGCAGCATGGTACCCGCAGACATCCGGTTGCAGGAGGCACAATCATTGCGGATAGAGGAGTCTGCGCTTACCGGAGAGTCTTACCCTGCCGCAAAAAATGTGCAGGTATACGAAGCGGCCGATCTGCCGCTGGGCGACCGTTTAAACATGGCGTATAAAAGCACGCTGGTTACCCATGGCAAAGGCGCGGGTATTGTAATAGCCACCGGCAGCAAAACGGAGGTAGGTACCATTGCAGGCCTGCTGGATAAAAAAGCAGTCACTACGCCCCTGCAGCAAAAGATGACAGATTTCAGCAGGAAACTTTCCTACATCATTATTGCCATCTGCGGGGTTGTTTTTGGAACGGGCCTGCTGCGGGGAGAACAGCCTATGCAGATGTTGCTGGTAACCATTTCACTGGCAGTGGCAGCTATACCCGAAGCATTGCCCGCCCTGATCACTATTTCTCTGGCAGTAGGCGCCAAAAAACTGGTGAGGAAGCATACACTGGTGAAAAAGTTACCGGCAGTAGAAACCCTGGGCGCTGTTACCTATATCTGCACTGATAAAACGGGTACGCTTACAGAAAACAAAATGAAGGTGACGGAAATAGTCACCAGTCTTGCACCCGGCGAAGCAGAAAACGATCTTCCGTTGCTGATGATGCTGAACCACGATCTTGTTCATACCGCTGGTGGCTGGAAAGGAGATCCTACCGAAATAGCATTGGTGGAATATGCAGCCGCGCTACCAGGAATAGCTGCCAGGGAAATAGCGCAAAATTATCCAACAGTAATGGAATTACCTTTTGATGAAAGCAGGAAATGCATGACAACGGTACACCGGCATAACGGCAGATACATGGTGGTATCCAAAGGTGCTTCTGAAGTAATTGCAGGCCTGCTGGTGCCGTCGGATAGCAACAAAAATATTTTACCTGCCACCAGCCGGCTGGCGGCAGGCGGTATGCGTGTACTGGCCTATGCCTATAAATTGCTGGATAAGCTGCCTGCCCCGGAAGAAGGCAATATTGAAAACGGCTTATTGTTTGCCGGTCTTGCGGGCATGATTGATCCGCCAAGAGACGGTGTGAAAGACGCCATCAAAGAATGTGCAACGGGAGGTATTCATACCGTAATGATAACAGGCGATCATCCTGAAACGGCCGCTGCTATTGCAGAACAGATTGGTATTCTGATGCCAGGTGACCTGGTGATTTCCGGCACCGAACTCAGCAAGCTGACTGAAAAAGAACTGGATGAAATATCTGAAAGAGTAAGGGTATATGCAAGGGTTTCCCCGGAACAGAAACTTTCTATCATTCAATCACTGCAAAGAAACAACCACTATGTAGCCATGACGGGCGACGGCGTCAATGATGCGCCTTCACTGAAAATGGCCAATATTGGCATCGCCATGGGTATAACGGGAACGGACATCAGCAGGGAAGCCGCCCATATGATTCTGCTGGATGATAATTTTGCCACCATCACCAATGCTATCAAAGAAGGACGCAGGATATACGACAATATCAGGAAATTTGTAAAATACATTATGGCCTGCAACAGCGCAGAAATTGCCATTATTTTTTTTGCGCCATTACTTGGGCTTCCCCTTCCATTATTACCTATCCAGATTCTGTGGATAAACCTGGTAACAGACGGGCTGCCCGGGCTTGCACTGCAGGCAGAAAAAGCAGAAAAAAACATCATGCACAGGCCACCCCGCAAGCCCAATGAAAGCCTTTTTGCGGGCGGCAATGGCTGGCATATTATCTGGGTAGGACTGCTGATGACGGCGGTAACGCTTGCCACGCAATCACTGGCCATCAGCTACCACCTGCCCTGGCAGACAATGGTGTTTACCGTGTTGTCGCTCTCCCAGCTGGCACATGTATACGCCATCCGGAGCGAGCGGCATTTTATTTTCAGCACCGGCATTTTTTCTAACCGGCCCCTGGCAGCTATCCTTGCTGCCACCTTCCTGCTGCAGATAGCTGTTGTATATTTACCTGTTGCCAACAAACTGCTGAAAACTGAACCCCTTACCTTTAATCAAATCCTGTTTTGCATTGGCATGGCAGCCATCATATTTCATGCGGTGGAACTGGAGAAACTGGTAAAACGCCGGCGGAAATAAAAGCTGCTGCAAAACTTTGCAGGAATGATAGCGTAACCAAAATCAGGGAGGCAAATGACCTGGATGCGCCTGGCCTGCACCAACCAATCACTACTTTTATTCATTATTGCAGTTATATGATACCATTAAAAAAAAATCCGGAGACAGTGGCTGCCTGGTTGCTGGTCATCTGCCTGGGCGGCTTTATTTTGTATTTCGGGAAAACCCTGTTTATTCCCATGAGCTATGGTCTGCTGAGCGCTATTGTGCTGTATCCATTCTGCCGTTGGCTGGAAAACAAAGGATGGCGGCGCAGCCTGGCCATTTCCGTGGCCATCAGTATCATCATTGTCTTATTTGTTGTATTGCTGCTGTTGCTGCTGCTGGAAATTAATTCATTCAGAAAAGACATTCCCCTGCTGCAGGCCAAGCTGAAACCTGCCGTGGCACAGTTTCAATTATGGATGGCCGGCAACCTGGGCATCGCCATTGATTTTCAGAACGACTGGTGGACCAATACCACGCACAAACTGGCAGATAACAGTGGTACCATTCTTTCCAACACTTTTATGGCCACCAGCGGAACCCTCTTCACATTATTTATGTCGCCGGTGTTTGCGGTACTCTTCCTGTACAACCGCACTGTCTTTATCCGTTTTCTTCAGAAGGTAGCTGGTGACAAATACAATACACCACTGCAGGCCATACTGCGGCAAACTACACATACCTATTTCAATTTCATTAAAGGCATGAGCCAGGTATACCTGATTGTTGGCCTGCTGAATACTGCAGGACTACTGGCACTGGGCATCAAACATGCCCTGCTGTTTGGAATGCTTACCGCCATTATGACCATTATTCCATATGCGGGCATCCTCATCAGCGCACTGCTGCCCATCTCCATGGCATGGATCAGCAAGGATTCTGTCTGGTACCCCATCGGCGTAATTGCCGTTTTTGCCTTTGTGCAATACCTTGAAGCCAATATTATTTTCCCAAAAGTAGTGGCAGCGCAACTAAACCTAAGTACCTGGACTACCCTTGTGGTGATTGTTGCGGGAGGTCTTTTATGGGGCCTCTCCGGCATGGTACTGTTTATTCCTTTTGCAGGCATGCTGAAACTGGTACTGGACCATCTCGACAAAGACTCAGCCCTTAACATTTTGCTGAGCCGATGATGCAGCAGCGCGCGTTTCTGCACAACTTTAATTTGCAAAACCAGCAACTGCAAAGGCTCCTAAGCAAAGAATGCATTCCGTTTTAATACTGGGTGCCGCAGACGGCAATTGCAGTATAAAAAAATAAGGTAACAATCATCAATTCTATTAATTTTATACCAGGATAAGGTTTAATGGTTATGGTATTTGATTAATGCTCCCGCCTGCAAAGGCGGGATTTTTTTGTGCCGGCTATTAATATCCAATGATCGTGTATTTACGATTTGGATCGTAAATACCGATCATTGATAATAGGTTATTACTGCGCTTTTCCACATTGATAATGTGGATTATATTTGATTTATCAAGCTGGTTGATAGCTATCCAATATCCTTACAAATACCTATACCAATATCCCTTAAAAAGCCATGCTATCGGCTACCTGATTACAGTTTTTTGTTTTTAGTTGTTGTTTATCGTCCCAAAAAAATTAACCTCCCGTTCATTCATGAACAGGAGGTTTTTTTATGGAGCGAACATGCTCAACCGCATCCCACTCAGCATTCGTGTTCAGAAAAGCCAGCCGCAATTGTTGTTTCCTGCATTCAATGATTGCCAGCCTGGCGTTGGCAGCTTTAACGTAACCAGTACATTAAATTGGTATCTTTCAGCACGAAGCTGTACTTCAGCCCAATAAAACCGTCAAAACGATTCTATCCATTTTAAAAAATTCATCTCATGCAAAGAAGAAAATTCATACAGTCGGGCGCCATGGCAGCAGCAGGACTGCTGATGGGCCGGTCGGCCATGGCAGCATTACTGGCAGATAACAAAGGCCGCTACCCTGTTGGCCTGCAGCTGTACACCCTGGGCAATCTAATGACCACCGATGCAAAAGGCACACTGGAGAAACTGGCAGCTATTGGCTATAAAGAACTGGAAAGCGCCGGGTCTCAAAAAGGCAATTTTTATGGTTATGCCCCGAAAGAACTCTCGGCTATGATAAAAAGCGCCGGTATGACCTGGCGTTCTGCGCACGTTGGCGGTTCCGCCTTCAGCCCCGAACAGATGATGAAGATGGCGAAGACAGCAGAGGATACTGCAAGAGTACAGCGGATGCTGGAACGAATGAAAAGCATGCCCAAATCGCTCAACCTCAAAGACAATTACCAGGAGCTGGCGGATGCTGCTGCCGAAGGAGGTATCAGTTACCTGGTCTGCTCCAGTATACCGGTAGGAACGCTTGATCAGATTAAAACCGCAGTGGAAGTATTCAATAAATCAGGCGAAGCATGCAAAAAAGTGGGTGTACAGTTTGCCTATCACAATCATACCAGCGAGTTTGATGAAGTAGAAGGACACCGCCCGTTTGATTATATACTGGCCAATACTGACAAAAACATGGTAAAGATGGAACTTGATCTTGCATGGGCAACAAAAGCCAACCAGGATCCTGTTGCATTGTTCAACCTGCACCCTGGCCGCTTTCCGCTATGGCATGCAAAAGATCTTGACAAGGCCACCAAAAACCCGGCAGAAGTGGGGACCGGCATTGTAGACTTTAAGCGCATCTTTGATAATGCCAAAGCATCCGGTATGAAATACTTCTTTGTGGAGCAGGACGGCGCCCCGCAGCCACTGCAAAATGTTACCAACAGCTACAATTACCTGCATAAACTGCTGCATTAAGCTGATACCCTCTTTATAGCACCGCAGCGTTTTGTCAAAGATTTTTTTTCTGGCAGCGCTGCGGTTTTTCCATCTACGATGTTAATGCAGGCCCCGGATGAACCCAGGGAAATGAAACCGGCTTCTGCTGAAATAAAAGGGATGAGTAGCAGATACATGAATAAATGAAAAAGTATACTGGTTTATACATAATTAAAAAGCCCTTTATGAACGAAAAGAACAACAGTATTTTCCCCAAAGGAGCAAAAGCACCGGCAGATTATTTTACCGGTACCGCATGGCTGAACATTTTAGTTCCAAAAGACGAAACCGGTCACTATTCAATAGGCGATGTAGTATTTGAACCCGGTTGCCGGAACAACTGGCACATGCATCCCGCAGGGCAGATATTGCTGGTAACCGATGGCAAAGGCTATTACCAGGAAAAAGGCCAGCCTGCCCGGCGGCTTTCAAAAGGTGATGTAGTGGTGATACCCCGGCTTGTTGAGCACTGGCATGGCGCCACGCAGGACAGCAGCCTTACCCATATTGCCATCAGCAATATCACCACTGAGGGGGCTGTTACCTGGCTGGCCCCGGTAACGGATGAAGAATACAAAAGTGTGCAGGAATAAAATCGCCGCTGGCAGGAAAATATTTCTATGATCATATTCCCTGTATAGCGGGTTCAGGAAAAATAAATAACTTCCCGCTTCCGGGAATTATTGAAGATCCTGTAAATTCAGCAATATGATAAAAATGGTTGTATTCGATATGGCTGGCACTACCGTTAATGAAGACAATGTGGTCTACAAAACCTTGCGGAAAGCAGTTAATGAAGCGGGTTATGATTTTACACTGGACCAGGTATTACTGGAAGGTGCGGGCAAGGAAAAACTGCAGGCGATAAAAAGTATTTTACAGGTCTATGCGCAGAACAGCGATGCAGCATTGGCGGATCGTATCTACGCCAAATTTGTTGCGTACCTCGATGAGGCCTATGATACACTTTCCATCAGCCAGCAACCTCATGCCACTGAACTGTTTCATGCGCTGAAAAAAATGG
>JANPGT010000530.1:0-5771 GCA_031424135.1 Chitinophagaceae bacterium | reverse complement strand
CAGCCATACCTGGTTCAACTGCAGACCGGCGCAGTGTAATACAGTTAACCGAACTGTTTTATGAAAATGGGGAGTTGCTATGCGACAGGGATAAGCCAGTGATGATACAATTGAAAAAATAATGCTATATACGCCGGCAAGCGTTGCTTCAATTAAGAACTATGAAACAGTTTACCAGCATCCGGTCATTTTTGCTGCTTATTTGTTTACCTGCAATGATACAGTTACAGGCGCAGCAAAAGCAAATTCAATACCTCTCCGGTAAAGACAATAAGAACACGGTAAGCTGGGATTTCTTTTGCACAGGCGGCAGAAACAGCGGTAAATGGACGACTATACCGGTGCCGTCCTGCTGGGAGCTACAGGGCTTTGGCAACTATAATTACGGGCGCGACTATAAAACCTACGGGAAAAATTTTCGCTTCTTTGATGAGAAAGGCTTGTACAAACATTCTTTTACCATACCCGCCGGCTGGAAAGGAAAAGAAATTTTTATTGTGTTTGAAGGATCCATGACGGACACAGAAGTGAAAATAAACGGACAGCCGGCAGGGCCGGTTCACCAGGGGGCTTTTTACGAATTTAAGTATAATATTACAGATAAACTGAAGCCGGGGCAACCCAACCTGGTAGAAATTACCGTAAGCAAGATGTCTGCGGAACCATCGGTAAACAATGCAGAGCGCCTGGCAGATTACTGGGTGTTTGGTGGCATCTTCCGCCCTGTATACCTGGAAGCAGTCCCCAAAGAATATATCAACTATACCGCCATTAATGCAAAGGCCGACGGCAGTTTTGCCATGCAGGTGTTTACAAAAGGCCTGCAACAAACAACTTACCTGCAGGCTGATATTGTAGACGTTAATAAGAAAATAGTTGCCACCATAAAAAAGCCATTGTCGAAGAACGACAGTATTGTTGAGTTTGAAGCAAAACTGGTAAATCCCCTGCAATGGACTGCAGAGACGCCTCACCTGTATAAAGTGAATGTATACCTGAAAAAAAATGCAGTAACGCTGTACCAAACCACTGAGACGTTTGGATTTCGAACCATTGAAATCAGAAAGGGCGATGGCATCTACCTCAACGGGGTGCAGGTGAAAATGAAAGGCACCAACCGGCATTGCGTCTGGCCGGAAACAGGCCGCACCCTGAATGATGATATCCAGTTAATGGACGTGAAGCTGATAAAGGAAATGAACATGAATGCCGTGCGCTGCTCTCATTATCCACCCGATAAAAAATTTTTACAACTCTGCGATTCACTGGGCCTGTACGTACTGGATGAGCTGGCAGGCTGGCAGAAATGGTACAGCACGGCAGCCGGTACGCCATTGGTGAAAGAGCTGGTGACACGCGATCTTAACCATCCTTCTATTATTTTCTGGGACAATGGCAATGAAGGCGGTACCAATAAAGAACTTGATAAAGAATTTTATAAGTGGGATTTCTCCCGGCGCCCGGTCATACATCCCCACCACCGGCCGGGCAATGATTTCAATGGTATCGACTGCAATCATTATGAAGACTATTACAGTACGCAAAAGATACTTGCCGATTCGCTGATCTATATGCCTACTGAATTTTTACATTCACAGGACGATGGAGGTGGTGGCGCCGGATTGGCCGACCTGTGGGAACTGCACTGGAATGGAAGACGTTCCGGCGGTGGGTTTTTATGGGCACTGCTGGATGAGGGTATTGTGAGGACGGATATGAACAATGTAATAGACGTAAATGGGTTGAATGCACCAGACGGTGTAATGGGTCCACATCGTGAGAAAGAAGGAAGCTTCTATGCCATCCGGGAAATATTCTCTCCCATAAAGATCTCTTTGCAGCAATTGCCGGCGGATTTTAATGGCGAATTGCTGGTAGAAAACCGGTATCATTTTACCCATCTAAACCAGTGTGTGTTTAACTGGCAACTCGTCAACTATAAAAAGCCCACCGACTGGCAGGCGGGCTTTGGTGTTATGAAGCAGGGAAACGCTGCCACCGCAGCAGTGGCACCCGGCGCAAAGGGAAACCTGCAGCTTGGATTACCTGCAGACTATAAAAATTACGATGCATTGTTGCTCGCTGCTTATGACCCATGTAAAAATCTTGTGTACAAATGGTCATGGAAGATAAAAGACAACACGCAGCAACTGGAAACTGTTCTTGTTTTAAATGATACAGCAGCAGTTACTGCCACTGCAACTGATTCATCGGTCACAGTAAAGTCGGGCGGTATCAGTGTATCTTTTTCTGCCAAAGACGGCAGCATTACAGATATCCGGAGCAGTCATGGAGATAAAATGTCATTTGGGGGTGCGCCTTTGCTGGTAAGCGGTGATGCCCGCTGTACAGGATTGAAGCATTTTAAAGAACCGGACGGCTATGTGGTAGCGCTGCTGTATGAAGGCGATTTGAAATACGCCCGCTGGAAAATGTTCAATGGAGGCTGGTTGCAGCTGGAATATGAATACAGCATCAATGGCAGTTTCCCTTTTGCCGGTATCAGTTTCAAATACCCTGAGAATTTTGTATTGGGTGCCAAATGGCTCGGTAAAGGCCCTTACCGCGTGTGGAAGAACCGTTTACAGGGTGTCACCAACAATGTTTGGCAAAACATGAATAACAATACACAGACAGGCAGTGCACCCTGGATATTTCCTGAGTTCAAAGGATATTATGCAGATATCAACTGGATGGAGATGAATACTGTGGAAGGCAAATTTTTGATAGCCAGTAAAGATACCGGCTTGTATGTCCGCTTGTTTGATTTTTACGGGTTGAGTGGTGCAAAACCCGCCCCCGATTTGCCACCGGGTAATATTTCGTTTTTGGATGCCATTCCGCCAGTGCCTACCAAACTGGGCTTAAATATCAGTTACAATGCTGCCGTACTGGGCCCGAAAAGTGAATTAACGAAAATTACCTCACCGGTTAAACGAACCCTGTACTTTTATTTCGGTCTGCAGAAAACAAACGCAGCTGCACAGCGGTATAAAGCGCCGGTTAAAGACGAATTGTTTTAACTGTGTAATCTTGTCCGGGAAAATGTAACTTTCCTGTGCAGGGGCAATTGCCTGTGGAAAATGATACAACTATTTAAAATTTCTTAACGATGTTTACCATGAAAAAGACACTGGTTTTTTGTTTACTGATTTCATTTACTGCTGCTGCCATAGCGCAAAAGAAAAGCAGTTTTACACCCGATAAGGCTTTGCTGAAAAGTATACCGCAAAATTTTGCGGAGGCCACAGCCCAGTACAAGCTATTGATGAAAAACCTGCCGCCTGAGAAATTCCCCAAAACTTTTTTCCCAAAAACCGGGCAATATGAATTCAGTAATTCCGGCTGGTGGTGCAGTGGCTTTTACCCAGGCACATTGCTTTATCTCTATGAACAAACCAAGGACGAAGCCCTGTATAAAGAAGCACTCCGCATAATGGAAGTATTGAAAAAAGAACAGTTCAATACCGGCACGCACGACCTTGGTTTTATGATGTTCTGCAGTTTTGGAAATGCCAACCGGTTGGATGCAAAACCGGAATACAAAGAAATTTTGCTCAACAGTGCAAAATCCCTTTCAACGCGTTTCAATCCCAAAACAGGTTGCATTAAATCGTGGGATTCAAAGAACCCCGATGATTTTCTGGTTATTATTGACAATATGATGAACCTTGAATTGCTTTTTTGGGCTACGCGGGTTTCAGGCGATTCTTCGTTTTACAAAATTGCGGTTACTCATGCCAATACCACGATGCAAAATCATTTCAGGCCGGATTACAGTTCTTACCACGTTATTAATTATAATGCTGCCACCGGCGAGATAAGGGAAAAGAAAACTGCGCAGGGGGCGGCCAATGAGTCGGCCTGGGCCAGGGGACAGGCATGGGGGCTGTATGGTTATACGGTGATGTACCGCGAAACCAAAGACAGGAAATACCTTGACCAGGCCAATCATATCGCCCATTTTATACTTTCTAATCCCGTGTTGCCGGCAGATAAAATTCCTTACTGGGATTATAATGCACCGGGTATTCCGGATGCACTGCGTGATGCATCTGCAGCTTCCATTGCAGCCGCTGCATTGCTGGAATTGTGTAATTATACAGGTGGCAGCACCGGTAAGCAGTATATTGAGGCGGCAGAAACGATGTTGAAGTCTTTGTCTTCTCCAGCCTATAAAGCGGCAGCCGGGACCAATGGAGGTTTTATTATTGAACATTGTGTGGGGCATAAACCAGCAGGTACTGAGATTGATGTGCCGCTGACCTACGCCGATTATTATTTTATCGAGGCCCTGGAACGCTATAAAGCTTTGTCAAAATGAACAGGTTAAAATGGATACTGCCGTTATTACTAACGGTTTCGGTTAACTGTATACAGGCGCAGGAAAGGAAAACAGGAAATGCTGACAGGCAGCTATGGCTTGGTTGGCTTGATAAACTGGCGGCGCCTGTGCTGTCCAGCCTGGCAGAAGACAAATTGAAGGAAAAAATGCCGTTGGTATTGTCTGTTCGCATAGATAATAAGGAGCAGCGTACCAAAGCCGCTTACCTCGAAGCATTTGCGAGGGTGATGACAGGTATTGCTCCCTGGCTGCAGCTGGAAGGTGGCGCAGCAGATGAAGTTTTGCTAAGGAATAAATACCGCGCATGGGCACTGAAAGCCATTGGCAATGCAGTTAATCCTGCTGCTAAAGATTATATGACCTGGACCGGCGGACAGCCACTTGTGGATGCTTCCTTCCTGGCGTTTGCATTGGTAAGATGCCCCTGGTTGTGGGAACACCTGGATACAAAAGTAAAGGAACAGGTAGTGACGACATTCCTGCTTACGCGCAGCATTGTGCCGGGCTATAACAACTGGATTTTGTTTTCCGGTATGATTGAAACTTTTTTCTGTAAGTACAATCTGCCTTACGATGGTGTAAGAATCGAGTATGGCGTACGGGAATTTGCACAGCACTGGTACGTGGGCGACGGACTTTTTTCTGACGGCGCGCAGTACCATTGGGATTATTATAACAGCTATGTGATACAACCCTTCCTTGCTAATATGCTGGCCAATATAAAGCCGGGGACTAAATCGTACGACTGGTTTGTACCGAAGCTGGATAGAATTAATAAACGGTATGCTGTGTTACAGGAAAGGATGATCAATACGGACGGATCTTTCCCGGTAACTGGCCGATCCATTGTTTATCGGGGCGCCGCATTTCACCACCTGGCAGATATGGCGCTCAGGAAACAATTGCCGGAGACATTGCCACCTGCCCAGGTGCGTTCTGCATTGACAGCAGTTATTCAAAAAACCTTTGGGGCGCCGGGCGCTTTTAACAAAGAAGGGTGGTTGGCAATTGGCTTGTATGGCAGCCAGCCAGACCTGGCAGATGTGTATATTAATACGGGCAGCCTGTATCTCTGTTCCACTATTTTACTGCCATTAGGCCTTCCGGAAACAGATGAATTCTGGTCGTCACCAGCTATGCCATGGACATCCGTAAAGGTCTGGAGCGGGCAGGATTTCCCGGCGGATCATGCGTTAGAGAATTGATGTGTAACTGTGCGTCAGCAGCGTTTGTGAAGCCCCAGGTCGGGTTAACCAGAGTCTATTCTTAATTTGTAAAAATGCAATCATAGCAGATACCCCAAAATAGCAGCAGTATGAAAAAAATATTCTTACCGATAGTGTTCTTTTTGCAGGCAGTGTGCGGTTTTGGTCAGGCCAATCCCGTTTACATGTTCTCTTATTTCAAAGACAACGGACAGGATGGA
>JANPGT010000529.1:0-4680 GCA_031424135.1 Chitinophagaceae bacterium | reverse complement strand
GGGTTCTTCGGGGATGCTTTTTACAGCAGTGTCGGTAGTGCCTACAATTATTTTCTTGTGCCAGGGTACTGCAAACAAAACCCGTCCATCGTCTGTATGCGGTATCATGATAGCGCTGTTGCCGGGCAGAAATTCCGCATCCAGTACAATATGTATGCCCTGGCTGGGAGAGATGGTTTTGGGTTTTACAGCATCGTCCATGTGCTGCACGGCATCGCTGAAAACGCCGGTAGCGTTGATAACGGCTTTGCATTTTACTTCATATTCTTTTTCGCCCAACTTGTCCCTTACCTGCACACCTGTAATTTTTCCATTTGTTTTGCAAAAGCCTTTTACGCCGCAATAGTTGATAAGACAGGCGCCGTGCGCAGCAGCCGTTTGGGCCATATTAATGGCCAGTCTGGCATCATCAAACTGACCGTCGTGGTAGAGTACACCGCCGCGCAAATCCGTTGGGTCAAGCGTAGGCGCCCTTTCCAGTACTTCTTCTTTGCTCAGCCATTCAGAAGGGCCCAGGCCCAGGTTGCCACTCATCCAGTCGTATACTTTCAGCCCCAATCCATAGTAAGGACCTTCCCACCATTTGTAATTGGGCACAATGAAGGATTGGTTTTTTACCAGGTGCGGAGCATTTTTCTTTAAGGTACCCCGTTCTTTCAGTGCATCCATTACCAGTTTAATATTGCCCTGCTGCAGGTAGCGCACGCCGCCATGCACCAGTTTGGTAGAACGTGAAGAGGTTCCTTTTGCAAAATCTGTCTGTTCAAATAAAATAGTACGGTAACCGCGTGAAGCAGCATCAATAGCAGCTCCCAGGCCGGTGGCACCACCGCCGATAATGCAGATATCCCATTCAACAGAAGCCCCTTCCAGTTGCCCTATCATACCCACCCTGTTCATATCGTAATCTTTAGTGTAAGTTAATAGTCGTGAATCGTCAGAGATGAATCGTGAATATGCCGCAATATTCACGATTCACGTCTCACCACTCAGGAATCTGCCCACGCAATACTGGCTTTTACTGCCCTTTGCCATCCGTGCATTAGTGTTTTAATGGTGGCGGCGTCCATGTCCGGTTTGAATGTTTTGTCTGCTTTCCATTGTTTTTGCACTTCATCAATACCTGCCCAGTAGCCTACTGCCAGTCCGGCCAGGTAAGCGGCACCCAATGCGGTGGTCTCATATACTTTGGGTCTCACTACGGGTACTGACAGAATATCTCCCTGGAACTGCATCAGCAGGTTATTAATAGTAGCGCCGCCGTCTACGCGCAGTTCTTTTATGCTGATGCCGGAATCGGATTCCATTGCTTTCAACACATCGGTGGTCTGGTAAGCGATGCTTTCCAATGCCGCCCTGGCAATATGTGCTTTACTGGTGCCCCTTGTAACGCCAAATATACTGCCCCGCGCATACTGGTTCCAGTGAGGAGCACCCAGACCCGCAAAAGCCGGTACCATATACACACCGCCCGTGTCGGGTGACTGCTCTGCCAGGTGCTCCACTTCTGCGGCTGAGCGTATCAGCTGCAGTCCGTCTCTCAGCCATTGCACTACAGCTCCTGCAATAAATATACTGCCTTCCAGCGCATAGGTGGTGCGGCCGTTAATTTTCCATGCAATGGTGGTTAATAAATTATTGGAAGAACTGACGGCTTTTTCGCCGGTATTCATCAGCATAAAACAACCGGTACCATAGGTGTTTTTTACCATGCCTGGCAAGGTACACATTTGGCCAAAAAGTGCTGCCTGCTGATCGCCGGCAATACCTGCAATGGGTATATCTCCGTGTTCGGTAATACCATATTGCTCGCTGGAAGGTTTTACCAACGGCAATACGTTGCGGGGTACATCAAATAATTCCAGTAATTCATTGTCCCACTCTCCCGTATGAATATTCAACAGCATGGTTCTTGAGGCGTTGGAGACATCGGTGATATGCAGTTTGCCGCCGGATAATTTCCAGACCAGCCAACTGTCTACGGTACCGAATGCCAGTTCTCCTTTAACAGCTTTCTCTCTAGCGCCGGGCACATTGTCCAGTATCCATTTCAGTTTGGTAGCGGAGAAATAAGCGTCAATGATCAGTCCTGTTTTTTGCTGTATCATGGAAGCCATGCCCTGTTCTTTCAGGGCATCGCAAAAAGCAGCCGTGCGCCTGTCCTGCCATACAATAGCATTATAGATGGGTTTACCAGTCTGCCTGTCCCATACAACCGTGGTTTCGCGCTGGTTAGTAATGCCTATGGCGGCAATCTGTTTGGTGCTGATGTTTTGTTTGGCAATCACTTCTGCCATTACCCCAAACTGTGAACTCCATATTTCTTCCGCATCATGTTCTACCCAGGCAGGTTGCGGGTATATCTGCGTGAATTCTTTTTGTGCGGTAGTTACAATATCTCCGTCGTGATTAAATAAGATAGCCCTGGAGCTGGTGGTTCCCTGGTCGAGCGCCAGGATATAAGTGTTGTTCATATGCAATCGTAGATTATAGGAGTAAGATAGGAAAAAAGGAGGAAAAAGGTTAAAGGCACAGGATTAAGGGTCTATGGTTTTTTAGCACCTCTTTAAAGAGTGATAAAAGTAAGCTGCAATAAATGCCTTACACCCTATACCACTAACCCTTTACCTTGCCTAAAATGCCAGCCGGAAACTGAAGAATACACCAAAGCGTTTTACTTTTTCCGGGGGCAGCGGGCGTGGCAATACACGCCAGATAAAATCAAGGCGGAATACTTTAAAGATATTGTCAACGCCGGTACCCACTTCCATATAAGTTTTTCCGTTGAGTGAGCTAAAACTAAAGCCGGGCGTAGTGTTGTAAAGTTTATTGGCATCGCTTAAACTGCCCCATAGACCCTTGGCCGTCCAGAACTGCCTGAATTTTAACTTGCGGGTAAAGCCCACGTAGCGGAAAAGACCGGGGCCAAAATTGTGTTCCAGTCCAAAACCCATATACCTGTCGTGCACATATTCCCAGCGGTTTAAAAGGCTATAAGCATACTTGTTATAATAATAGATTTCATTGCCCGGTGCCACATCCAGCAGCATAAAAGGCAGTGTGCCAATGGTTTTGCCGGCAAAGAAATTGTAATAAATATTTCCATAGGGAGGTATCTGAAGAAAATCAGATACGCTGGCTGAGATCTTGGTGTAGTTGTAACTGCTGTTCATAACACCGCTGATACCTTTGGAAAATTTAATTTCACCAATAGGGTAAGGACTGCCAAGACTGTAGCGGTAGAAATGGGTCTCCAGGAATTTCTCCAGGTAGGCAAACCTGAACCGGATGCTGGTCTCAAAATTATTGAACACATCGCCACTTTCTTTGGGGTAGGCAGATTTAAAGGGAAGGTTGCGTAACGGATCGTATTTTTTACTGGTGGTATTCAGCAATACTGAAAAACCAGAATGCCATTCTTTGAAAAAATCAATCCGCTTCTGTTCGGTGAACAGGAATTTAATGGGTACCCCGTTTTTGCGGATGGCCAGTGCAAAAATATTATCCTGGCTTACTTCATCCAGGTACTGCTGGCCATAGTCGATGTCTTTTGAATACATGGCATACAGGTAAGAGCGCGGATTTTTGCTGAACAGGTAAAGACCGTCTGCTTCATATTTAAATTGCTTGTCAGCAAAGCCATACGCCAGGTATCCGTGCAGGATAAATTTCTTATTGAATCCCCGGTTGGTACCCAGGTCAAACCGGGTGCGGAATCCTTCCTGGATATTTGAGAATATCCAGTTTTGCCATGGGCCGATCTGGTAGTTGCCGATATTATAATAACCGGTACCCAGGAAATTGATGATGTTGGTGTACTTAATAAAAACGGGCATCTTCTGCAGGGTGTCAATCATGGCGTATACAGACTTTTCGTTTTTGCTCAGCTCCTCATGCCTTTCTTTATCCCAGAAATCATCTGTTTTTTCACGGGCGCTGTTTCCAAAACCTACTTCCTGCATAATCCGGTTTTTTTGAAGGGTGTCTTCAATAAACGGCTGGTCTTTTATAATATTCCTGTAAGTGGTTGTCTTCCTGGCAATGATGCCTGTCTTTGTTTTTCCAATGGGGGCAATGTCTGCCACAAACTTGTCTTTTACCAGGAACCAGGTACTGTCGTCAATCATTTTGTATTCCTGTATCAGACTCAGTTTATCTATAAAATTGATATTGGCTTCAGCAGAAAGATAGAGGGTCATTTTCTGTATGGCCCAGGTAGTATCGTGTACCCAGCAATCTCCCTGGAAGGTACTTTCGCCCTTGCGTTTGGGCGTAAAACTCATGTGAATCAGCCGCTGACCGCTTACGAACTGTGAATCCAGTACGGTATAGCGGTAGTAGTTGTCGCCATTATCGCTGATGGGGCTTACAAACTGCTTGTCAAAAACCGGGATAAAGTTAGCATATACGTTCACGTTAGCGTCCGTACCGCCCAGCAGTTTGCTGATACTTTCATTGTCTACTCCTTCAGATTTGCTGCCTTTTATGATTTCCCTTGTTTTAAAGGGTTTTTTCTGGTAATAGTAATAAGATATGGTTTCGGTAAGAAAGACGGGCAAAATAGGAGGTCCCTCTGTGGTATCTACATTGTCCAACACAAAACCAAAAGGCCGCAGGAGGCGGTTATTTTTTATTTTGTCCCTGTTGATCCGGTTAAGGTCCAGCTCCATTTTATTATAG
>JANPGT010000528.1:0-25258 GCA_031424135.1 Chitinophagaceae bacterium | reverse complement strand
CTCACGAATAAAACGATTGTACCATGAAAAAAAATCTTTCTCAAGGCCGCCGCAAATTCATCCGTAATGCAGCGCTGGTCACTGCCGGATTTTATATTGTTCCCCGCCCCGTACTGGGCCGTGGTTTTACTGCACCCAGCGATAAACTGAACATTGCCGGAATTGGCGCCGGCGGAAAGGCAGAAGTAAATCTTCCTTATGCATTTAACAAAGGCAGCGATAATATTGTAGCGCTATGTGATGTAGACGATCGCATGGCGGTAAATGCAAGAAAGATGTGGCCCAATGCGCCCTACTATAAAGATTTCCGGGTATTGCTGGAAAAGGAAGCAAAAAATATTGATGCAGTAATTATTACTACGCCAGATCACATGCATGCCACCATAGCACTGGCAGCCATGCAGCTGGGCAAGCATGTGTACTGCGAAAAACCGCTTACCCATGATATTTATGAAGCAAGAATATTAACACAGGCCGCCGCGCATTATAAAGTAGTTACCCAAATGGGCAACCAGGGCAGCAGCGGCAACGATACCCGCAATGTAGAAACCTGGATACAGGGAGGCGTTATTGGCGATGTACACACCGTGCATGTTTGGACCAACCGCCCTACCTGGCCGCAGGGTATACCCACCCCCACCGGTAAATTTGATATACCTAAGGAACTGGATTGGGATCTATGGCTGGGTACTGCACCGGTACGCGATTTCAACCCTACCTATATACCTGCTACCTGGCGGGGCTGGAGCGATTTTGGTACCGGCTCGTTGGGCGATATGGGATGCCATTTTATTGATGTGCCTTACCGTGCTTTGCAATTAAAATACCCCATCTCAGTAGAATGTAGCGTTGGCTCAGTCTATTCAGGATTTTTCAGGGAAGAAATATATACTGATAGTTATCCGCCTTCTTCGGTAACCACCATACAATTTCCGGCGCGTGGAAGCATGGGCGCGGTAAAACTGATCTGGTACGATGGCGGCATTAAACCGCAACGGCCCGACGAATTATTGCCAGATGAACCGCTGGCGGAATGGGATGGCGGAATGATCTTTGAAGGCAGCAGGGGAAAACTGATGGCGGGATTGTTTGGCCGCAACCCCACACTTTTGCCTACCATAAAAATGAAAACCGCCAAACTGCCGAAAAGCAAATTTGCCTTTGTAGAAAACGGATCAGAAGGCCACCAGCAGCAATGGGTAAAAGCCTGCAAACAGGGCAATGGCGCCTACACCAGTTCGTCATTTGACAAAAGCGGTCCGCTGGCAGAAACCGTATTAATGGGCAACCTGGCCGTGCGCAGTTATAATTACCGCGAAAGTGATGGCAAGGGCGGCTTTAAATACCCGGGCAGAAAAAAACTATTATGGGATGGCGCCAATATGCGCATCACCAATTTTGAACCCGCTAACCAGTTTGTGAAAAGAACCTATAGGGAAGGATGGGGAGAATTGAAGATGTAGTGTGTAACGCCGAGCTTAGTTCGGGAAGAATATAAGGAGTACATAGTCGGATTCTTCGTACAGCATACACATAGTTTACAAATGCCTGCATTTCCGCAGGCATTTGTATTTCTAAACAAAAGCAACAGGTTAATCACTTCAACTCAAAATCCCAGATGGGTTGTGCACCCAAAAGATTCGCCACAAAATAATTCCATTTCCTTTTGGTGAAGTAATCGTTGTATTTGCCCGTATAGCCATGGTGCTGGCTGGGCAGTATCAGCATATCAAAATCCTTATCGGCTTTCACCAGGGCTTCTGCTAATTTGAAAGTGGCAGACGGATTTACATTTTCATCAATGCCGCCGTGTACCAGCAATAGTTTTCCCTTCAGGTTTTTTGCCATAGTAATATTAGATACCTGTTCATAGGTAGAATCTACCGGCCAGCCCATGTACATTTCGGGCCACCAGTCTTTTTCCATTCGGAAATCATGATCGCCGGAACTGGCTACTGCCACTTTATAAAAATCAGGAAACTCCAGCACGGCATGACCAGCATCATAGCCGCCTGCAGAGTGGCCAAAGATGCCCACACGGCTGGTATCCATCCAGGCATATCTTTTTCCCAGATCACGGATGGCCAGCACATGGTCGGTTAAATTCTTGCCCATGTTTTTATAAGACACATTGTGAAATGCTTTGGAACGGTTGGCGGTACCCAGCCCGTCTACCGCAATCACAATAAAACCCAGTTCTGCCAGGGCCTGGTTAGAACGCGCCAACGCCGACAAAAAATTCCGGGGAAACATAAAAGTATGCGGACCGGTATAGGTTTGATCAATCACCGGGTAATTTTTGCTGGAATCAAAATTGGTGGGCTTCCAGATGGCGCCATAGATAGGGGTGATGCCATCGCGCCCGATACTGGTAAAAATTTCCGGAAAGCGGAAATGCATGGCCAGCAACGGTTCAATATTGGCTTTACAAAGGTCCTTTACAATCTTTCCTGTTTTGGAATCCCTTAGTACAGAAACAGTAGGCGTTACCGCCGTGGAAAAATTATCTGTCAGGTATTTTCCGTCGGGCGAAATGGATACATCATGATTGCTGTTCTCCGGTGTGAGCAGCGTTAAGCCGGTTCCGTCCATTTTTATTTTATAGGCATGTACGTAGTAAGGATTGCGGCCAGGTTCCTTGCCCGACGCGGTAAAGAAAATAGTCTGCGTTCTTTTGTCTACCAGCAAAAGGTCGTTCACGTAATAAGCGCCATTGGTAATGGGGGTTATTTTCTTGTCAGCAATACTCAGCAAATACAATTGCTTCCAGCCGTCTTTCTCAGAGGTAATAATGATGTTTTTGCCATCCTCCGTTAATTGCGAATTATAATTGTCAGTATTGGTAGCGCTGGTTTCCGAATAAATTTTCTCCTGGGTCTTAAGCGACAGATCACAACGGAACAAATCTACCTGCTGGTAACCACGCAGGTGATTTTCTATATACCCAATGCCGGGTTCCTTCCCCCATTCAAACGAAGCGGCGTTTACATTGCGGAAATCCTCTTTTCGGATTTCTTCACCTGTGGAAACATTAAAAAAAACTGGCGTCATGTACACCATATCGGTATCGCCGGGAGAGCCGCGGTAATAGGATAGTAATTTTGGCTTGTACAGGCTATCCACACTCCAGTCCAGCAAGTACATTTTCTGTCCTTTGCGCAGGTCAATGATATAGGTAAAAATCCATTTGCTGTCGGGCGACCAGCTTACATCAAAATGCGGGGGCCGTTCGCCGTTTTCACCTTCAATAATTTCCCCCCACCCATAGTAGCTGGCGTATTCGTAATTTTTTATTCCGGTGCTGCTGAGTTGTTTTGTCTCACCCGTAACAGCATTTCTAATAAAGAGATTATAGTTTTTTGTGAAAGCCACCCATTTTCCGTCGGGCGATTTTGCTTCCATCAGTTTATTGGCTGCTGTCTTTTTAAGTGTCAACGTATAGCTAGCCACATCCAGTGTATAGTCTTTGCCGGCAGCATTGAATTCAACATGCGATTTATCAATGTATTTAACAGCGGTAATTGGAAGCTCGCTGGATTTGACGGCTGTTTTCAAAGAATCGCTCAGTACAGCTGACAGGCGTGTCTGATCGAACAGGGGCTCCATTTTCATTGTCTTCCAGGCCAGTTTGTTAAACACTTTTCCTTCCGGGCTTTGGGTCAGAAAAGAAACGCCGCTACTGTCTGCAAACCAAGTGTATTGCGGGTTGATATTATATACTTTCTTATTGAACAGGTTGGACGACAAAAAGGAAACAGCCCGGGCATAATCCTGCCGTGTAAGTTGCTGTGATTGTGCACTGAAGAAGACGGAAAGGCCGAAAATCAGCAAAGAAGGTTTTCGCATAAGTCAGTTTTAAATTGATCGAAGCTGTGGGCGAATTTTCTGGCACTGCTCTGCGCCGGTGAATCTTTTGAAAAATGACCTTCACCGAAAATATGTCACCCAAATTCTTCCTTTCGAATATAAATTAATAATGGGAGAACCGATTCTCGCCCAAAATAATTAACTTTAAAGCAGTCGATTATAACTACCAATAACTAACATTTGAGAAAATTATCCCGCAGGCAGTTTTTGTCTGATGCTGGCATGCTGGCTGGCGGCACCTACCCTGCTATGATGGCATTGGGGATGCTGCGCGAAGCGCCTGTAAACCCCCTCCCGTTGGAGCAAAACGGTGCCGGCAAAAAAGTAATTATTTTGGGCGCCGGCCTGGCGGGAATGTCGGCCGCCTATGAACTTAGCAAATTGGGCTACCAGTGTACCATCCTGGAAGCCAGGAACCGTTCGGGCGGCCGATGCTGGAGCGTTAGAAAAAATGCCAGCAATACAGAAACGGGAAATGTGGTACAGACGGCGGCTTTTGATGAAGGACTTTACTATAATGCAGGCCCTTCGCGCATCCCGCACCATCACCAGCTGACGCTTCATTATTGCAAAGAATTGAAAGTTCCGCTGCAGGTTTATAACAACGTAAATGAATCGGCTTATTATTTCAGCGAAGGAAAGGGCCCGCTGTCCAATAGGAAAATCCGCGCCCGCGAAGTCCACCACGATGTACGTGGTTATATGATGGAGTTGCTGGCGAAAGCAGTAGACAGCAAACAGCTGGACCTGGGCATGACCAAAGAAGATGGAGAGAAGATACTGGAATATATAAGAGCGGAAGGCGGACTGGATATCGACAAAGCCTATAAAGCCTCGGCCCGGAGGGGATACACAAACGCCCCCGGTGCAGGTGACGAACCCGGTACTATTGCAGACGCCCATCCGCTGGCGGCTATCCTGGGCTCAGGCTTATTGGACCCGGATTTTTACAACGTGGCGGAGTATACCTATGAACTGCAGATGACCATGTTCCAGGCTATTGGCGGTATGGATATGATTGCCAAAGCATTTGAAAAGCAGGTAGGTAAAATGATCAGGTTTAACGCTGAAGTGGTAGCTGTAAAGAACAATTCAACCGGGGTAGACGTTAGCTACAAAAGCAGCAATGGGGTACAAAATTTGCAGGCAGATCTATGCATTTGTACCATTCCGCTGCCTGTATTGAGTAATATAGATCACAATTTTTCTTCTGACGTCAGCAGGGCCATAGACTATATCACGTATATCCAGACTGGTAAAATCGGGCTTCAATTCAAGCGCCGGTTTTGGGAAGAAGACGAACAGGTATACGGCGGTATCACGCATACCAATAATGAACTCACGCAGATTTTCTATCCTTCTTATGATTACCAGTCAGACAAGGGGATTTTGCTGGGCTATTACAATTTCAACGATAAAGCTAAAAGAACCGGGGACCTGTCGCCGAAAGAAAGAGAGCAGCTGGCGCTGAGTAAGGGCAGTCTTATTCACCCGCAGTATGCAAAAGAATTTGAAAACTCTTTTTCTGTAAGCTGGCACAAGACGTTGTACAGTATGGGTGGTTGGGCTATTTACTCAAACGAAGAGCGGCAAACCTATTATAAGGCCTTGCTGCAGCCCGACAAGCAGGTGTATTTTGCAGGGGAACACATGACCTACCTGAATGCCTGGATGGCGGGTGCGTTTGAATCGGCAAGAGCCACGGTTGCAGCCATACATAAAAGAACTGCACAGCAATAAGTGAATGTATTTGCTCCGGCCCTATACCTTATACTATTTTAGTCATCACCAAAACTATATTATATGTCAACCACCATGGATCGCCGCAACCTGCTGAAGAAGGGCTTACTTATGGCCGGAGGATTGTCCATTGCACCTGCATTGCTGAACAAACTTTCTGCAAGACCCGCCAATATTTGTTACGCCAGTGATTATGCTTCAGATCTTTCCGCCATTATAGGCGCACCCGTAGAACTGAAAGCGCGTTTGTTTGCCAATGAAAATCCTTTTGGCCCTTCGCCCAAAGCAAAACAGGCTATACAGGACGCCATGGCGCAAAGCTACCAGTACCCTTTTATGTTTGCCAAAGACCTGATACAAAAGATTGCCGATACCGAAGGCTTAACACCCGACAACCTGATTATGGGAGCCGGCTCTTCTGAGTTGCTGTTGGCCGCAGCCATCTTATTCAGCCAGAAACCCGGCAGTAATATCATAAGCGGAGACCCCAGCTACGAAGATCTGCCCAGCAAGGCAGCGCTGTTGAATACCACCTGGAAAAAAGTGCCGCTCACCGCCGATTATAAACTTGACCTGGATGCAATGGAAAAAGCGGTTGACGGCAATACCAGTATGGTCTATGTCTGCAACCCCAATAATCCCACCGCTACAGTGCTGGAGATAGAAAAACTGAAAGCATTTTGCGAAAGGGTGTCTGCGCGCGTGCCTGTTTTTGTAGACGAAGCCTATATTGATTACCTGGATGATCCCAAAGCGAATACCATGATTGGGGCAATCAAAGCCGGAAAAAATATCATTGTGGCCCGTACTTTTTCCAAACTGCATGGCTTTGCAGGCCTCAGGGTGGGTTATGCTTTTGCACAGCCCGCTATGATACAGAAACTAACCTTGTATACTACTGATTTTATGGCCATTACCGCCACCTCTTTGCATGCTGCTATGGCCAGTTACCAGGACACGGCTTTTCTTAAAGAGACCCTGCAAAAAACCAATGTTTCCAAAAACTATCTCTACAGCGTATTAAAAAAAGAAGGCTATGACTATATTCCATCCTCTGCCAATTTTGTGCTGTTCCCGCTGAAAATGGACAGTAAAAAATTTGTGGAAGAAATGGGCAAGCGTGGCGTGGGCGTTCGCTTCTGGCAATTCAATAACAAAGAATGGTGTCGTGTAAGCATTGGCAGGATGGATGAAATGGAAGCGTTTGCTGCGGCGTTCAAAGAAATCTCTTAGGAAAAGGTGTAAGGTTGGTGGTATAGGGCGTAGGGAAGAAAAGACGCCCTGTTTAAGTTACATAGCAAAAAATTTACAAATATCCAGGTAATTTTGAACAACGAATGTTGAATAAGGAATGAAGAAGACAGCAAAATTCTTCATTCCTTATTCTTTGTTCGTTCTTCACTATTTACCGGCATCATAATCATCAAATATGAAAACATTGCTGGTTGGTTTATTTTTCTTTTTGGTACAGGTTCGGGTAAGTGCCCAGGATACGGCCAAACTGCCGTCATTGACTATGGAAGCGTATGAAAAGGCAAAAACGTTTACAATAAAAGACCTTGACAACGACAGCTATATAAAATTTGAGAACACCTATGTACTGGATCGTTATGAAGGCCGTAAACCCTATTTTATTACAGGCGATGATGGCCTGAAAAAAAGAGTTGATATCTACCGTTTATTGTTAAGGGAAAACAAGCAGGAGCTGGGTACCCTTATTTTTTATACCAATGAAAAAGGGACGTTGTACCGGGCCTGCCTGCCTAATTTCAGGGCCGGCGCCAAAGTGTGGGAGAAGTATTTTGAAGACATTCATGCGATTGATAAAGTAGAACCCAATTTTGTGCTTAAGCTGTCTTATGTGTTATCGCGCGAGCTGGGTTTTCAACTGTATAAAGCCGCCAACCAGGGCAAGGATATTTCAAGGGAAGCTGGTACTTATGGCATGGATATTTGTTTCCCCGGCGATGTACAGGTGTCTATGGCTGCCGGTGGTAAGAAATTGCTGCGCGATATAAAGAAGGGCGATCGTATCATAACACTAGATCCTTCTACGCATAAGGCCACTGCCACCGTAGTAACGGCACTGGTATCGCATGCGGCTAAAAATTATGCTATTACCCGGCTGCTGTTACTGGGGGTTGATGAACGGCAAACCGCTGCCGGAACGGCCATAAAACTTTCAGCAAAAGAATTAAATGCTACGCCCAACCACCCCATTTTAACCGAAGGCGGAGAAAAAAAATCGGGCGAAGTAACGGAAGGCGAAACCATACTTTGCCTGGATAAACAAACGGGCAGGTACCAACGCTTTATTGTCTGGAACAAAACAGAACAGGCGGGCGGGTTGCAGCAGGTCTACAATATTGAAACCAATGGTGGCAGCACATTTGTGATGAATGAGGTGATGGTGCTGCAAAAGGCGTTGAAGAAATAATTTCCTGGTACAGACTTGTTGGTGAAAACACCAACAAGGGCGGGAAACCAGTTGGTACCTCAGGTCAGCCATCGGAAAGAGATCAAGGCATTACACCGCCCCCGCCAATTCCGTTAAAGCTTTCACCAGTACATCCAGTTCATTGGGCATGGTATACAGGTTGGGTGTAATACGGCAACCCTGCACATTGGCATAGTCAATGGCTACGGTGTAGATCTTGTACTTTTTCATCAGGGTTTCTGCCAGCAATCCGGGTTTCATTCCCTTAATGCCTACATTGGCAATGCCGCAGGAACGGGCTGTATCTGCAGGCGTATTTACCATTACATTGGAGATATTGCGCACTTTGCCGGTCCAGTAGTTTTGAAGAAAACGCAATCTTGCTTCCTTTCGTTCTACACCAATCTTACTGTAATGGTCAAGGGCATCTGCAATGGCCAAATCTGTATGTACCGGGTGTGTGCCAATATGATTTAAGCGGTTGATGTCATTCTCGTCTTTGCCTCCTTCTGCCAGCAGTGGCCACACATTGGCGGCTTTCCCTTTCTTTATGTACAAGATACCTGCACCCAGCGGTGTGCTTAACCATTTGTGCAGGCTGGCGCCATAATAATCGCAGTTGAGATCAGCTATTTTGTATTGAATGTGGGCGAACGCATGTGCGCCATCTACCATCACGTCTACCCCCTTGCTATGCGCCATATCGCAGATCTTGCGAACGGGCAGAATATGACCTGTGATATTTATCATATGTGAGATCATCAAAAGCTTTGTTTTGCTGCTGATGGCATTGGCATAGAGATTCACCAATTCTTCGTCGGACGAAGGATGATTGGGTACGGAAACAATCTTATTGACCACGCCATGTTTTTGGGCTACCAGCCTGAACATTTCCAGCATTGATCCATAATCCTGTTCCGCCATTACGGCTTCGTCGCCGGGTTGCCAGTGTATGCCACCAATTACCATATCAAGGGACTCAGTAGTATTGCGGGTGATGATTAATTCATCTGCACCGCAACCGGCCAGCGCCGCCAATCGCGCAGCAATATTTTTTTTATTATCAAACTGCACGGTACGCATATAAAACGAACCCTGGTAATTTACTTCACGCACATGCCCAATAAATTTTTCCAGCAAAGACGCCGGCAGAAAATTGTAATAACCATTTTCCAGGTTAATATAGTCGGGCTTTAATTTATAACCGTTGCGGATGCCGGTCCAGAACTCTTCATTGGCGGCCAATGCAGCAGCAGGCTGAGCCTCAAATTTTTTTACCCAATTGGTCATAGCATTACCGGAGAGCGGCGCTAATCCCGCCAGGGCCATCCCTTTTAAAAAAGATCTTTTATTCATGTGTTGACGGCGTTTTACAGGAGTAAAAGTTACTGAAAAAACCAACTACAGGAAGATTGGATTTATATTTACCCTAAAGCCGGTGGCAAAACTTTGTATTGAACTGAAAAATGCAACCGCACAAATACATAAAACTGGAACCGTTTATGAGAAATCGATGCTTTGTACTCTCTTTCTTATTAGGTAGTTTGGTTACTGGTTACGCGCAAAGTAAACCCGTACACCCCGCAAAAGGCAAGCTGTTTATTATTGGTGGAGGGCATATCAGCGATTCTTTCAGGATGCAGGTATTGACGAAAGCACGTTGGAAAAAGGGCGATCTGATTGCCGCCGTAACACTGGCCAGCGGTTATGGAGACAGCGCCTATATCTGGATGAACGATGATTTTAAAAGACTTACCGGGGAAGACTGCCTGAAATTTGATTCGGCTGCCGCCTTTCACCCAGCAAAGATTGAAGCTTTAAAAAAAGCAAAAATTATTTTCCTGGGTGGCGGCGACCAGGAGCGGTTTATGCGCATCATTAAAAATACGGCCGTAAAGCATGCCATCCGGGAAGCCCGGCAAAATGGCGCCCTGATTGCCGGTACCAGTGCCGGCGCCTCTGTAATGAGCGAGCATATGATTACTGGCAATGCTTTGCTGGACACTGTACAGGCTTCCACCTTTAAAAGACTCAGCAAAGGCAACCTGGAATTGAAGGAGGGGCTTGGTTTACTGGATTCTGTTATTATAGATCAACATTTTGTGGTGCGCAGCCGATACAACCGGATGCTTTCTGCTATCATGGAATATCCCTGGTACAATTGCATTGGTATTAATGAATCTACGGCTATTGTGGTAGACAATGGCTGGGCCACTGTAATGGGCGAAAGCCAGGTAATTGTATTTTCAAAACCAGTGCAGGTGCATACAACTGCCAGTAAAGATTTGGCCGCCGCATCCGTTCAGCTTTCTGTGTTTGTAGCGGGAGAGAAATTCAGGATAAAAAACTAAATAAGATGCGGGTGCTGATATGGTAAAAAACGGTAGGCGTTTCTACCAACCGTTTTTCCAGCAGCATCCAAATAACAGCGGTCAATCCCGGTCGCGGCTGTTAAAAACCATAATATAGTAGGCCAGCATAGCAATAGAAGACAGTGCTGCCACCACATAAGTAAGCGCCGCCCATTTTAACGCATCTTTTGCTTTTTCATGTTCTTCGGGCCTTGTAATATTGGCAGAATTCAGCCATTGTAGCGCCCGCGCAGAAGCGTCAAACTCTACCGGTAAGGTAATAACGCTGAACAGTGTTGTTACGGCAAACAAAATAATACCGATCAGCAAAACCGTTTGGCTTCCACCGCCAAAACCAAAAATGCCCAGTCCGGCCAGGATCACCCACTGAGAAAGTTTTGAACTTATCTGTGTAACGGGCACCAGCCTGCTGCGTAATTGCAGCATAGTATAGGCGGTGGCGTGCTGCACGGCATGACCGCATTCATGAGCCGCTACGGCGGCGGCGGCAACGGTTCTGGATTGGTACACCTCTTCGCTGAGGTTCACTGTTTTCTTAGTGGGATCGTAATGGTCGCTTAGAAAACCGGGTGTAGAAATTACCTGTACGTCGTAGATACCGCTGTCGCGCAACATTTTTTGCGCAATTTCAGCACCGCTTAATCCTGATGAGGTAGGCACCCTGCCATACGCTGTAAACTTGCTTTTCAGCCTGAACTGAACAATCATGCCCAGCACCATAAACAAAAGAGAGAGTCCTATTATTCCTATTGGCATTGTTGAGGGTTTTCCCTGAAATCATCAAAAACTGTTCCCTGCGGGGAACCTGACAATATTGCAAATCATTGAACAAGTGGAGTGCCTGTAATAATAATTTAGTGCGGCAGGTTAGTACTTGATTTGTACCTTCCGGTAACCTCAACAACAACCCATGTTTAAAAAATTGTTCACTTTTCTTGTACTGGCGATGCTGCTGCTGGTATCGGTTTTGCTGTTTAATACTTTACGTTCAAAACCCTGGCCACTGCACAAAGCCGCTGCGCTTGAGGCGCTGCCTGATTCTGCCATTCTGCATATGAGCCAGGCCATTCGTATTGCCACGGTTTCACCAGAAGATACATTGCGCATCGACAGTATACATTTTAACCAGTTCCGGCTTTTTTTAGAACAGTCTTACCCGTTGGTTCACCAGCAACTAAGCAGAACTACTATAAAAGACTACAGTTATGTGTATGAGTGGAAAGGTTCGGATACCACATTAAATCCCATCATACTAATGGGGCATTACGATGTGGTGCCGGTAGAGCCGTCTGCCGTAAAACTCTGGACGGTGCAGCCTTTCGGCGGAGAAATAAAAGACAGCATAATCTGGGGAAGGGGCGCGGTAGACGACAAGGCGGCAGTGATTTCTATACTGGAAGCCACAGAGCATTTACTGAAAAGAGGTTTCAAGCCGGTGCGAACCATTCTTCTTTGTTTTGGCCACAATGAAGAGTCTACAGGAACAGGTGCCATTGCCACCGTTGATTACCTGCAGCAAAGAAAAATAAGGGCAGACATGGTGATTGATGAAGGCGGAGAAATTACTACCGGCAAAATGAAAGATGTGAAGCGGCCTATTGCCATGATTGGGGTGGCTGAGAAAGGATATGTAACATTTGAACTGGCGGTACAAAAACCAGGTGGCCATTCTTCCAAACCGGCCAAAGAAACCGCCATTGATATATTGGCGACGGCATTGTTTAAATTAAGAAGTGTGCAAATGCCCTTCCGCCTTACAGACCCGGTGAAAGAATTTTTACAGCGGGTAAGCGGATCTTCAGATAATTTTCTGAACAGGACGGCGCTGTCCAATATGTGGCTTTTTTCATCCACCGTTCAGCATACATTGGCCAACAGCCCTGAAGGGGAAGCCATGCTGCGCACCACCATTGTGCCTACTATTTTAGAGAGCGGTATCAGGGAAAACGTAATACCCACCAATGCAAAAGCCATTGTAAACAGCCGTATACTTACCGGGGAAACCACCCGGCAGGTACAGGATTTTATTAAGAATGCCATCAATGATGACCGTGTTACGATTACCATCAAGGGAGATTTCAATACAGAACCATCTCCTCTTACCGATATCAATTCGCCTGCTTTTAAAATTATGGAAGAAGCGGTTTATCAAACACTGGACGATGTTATACCGGTTCCCTATACGATGCTGGGAGCCAGCGATTCAAGAAATTACAGGGCCATCAGTAATGGCGTTATTAATTTTACACCGCTCATGAACAGCAAGGGATTTCATGGCATAGACGAAAGGTTGCCTATTAAAGATTTTCAGCGGAGCTTCAATTTTTTCACCAGCATTATTAAAGAAAGCGGAAAACCCATTACGGTGCGGGGTCAGTAACTTGTTGGCAGCCGGAAGCAATTAATAAGAAGAATTCTGTAACTTTCTTGATGATTGCTATTGTACATTCTAAATCTCCGGGCCAATGAAAATATTTTTATGGATTTGCCTGGCCCTGATTCTTATTGGCGATGCATTCTTTGTGTTGCCGAACCAGTTTTCGCAACACAGCATCAGCACCAATTATTTTATTAATTATAAAAAGGATTCGGCGCTGCTTAAAAATGTTTTTCCAGACAGCCCTGTTCATCTGCGCCTCAACATGGCGCCTTTGTATGAGGCTATTTACCGGGCATCAGACAGTAGCACCGCACGGTCGGGCAACCCATCACTCCTGTTTGTGAATGTCTCCATCTCTCATAACCTTGATTTTACGGCCCTGCTGTTTCCTTTTTATAAAGTGACCAGCTTTCACAGCGTCATTCCGTTTTACAGTATTATTAAAGCTTCTAATTTCCCTGATATGGACAGTACGGCGTTGATTGGTAATATTACCATCAACGGTAAGTTAACAGTGAAGGGCATTTGTACGCCAGTATACGCCAGGAACCTGGTAGAAAAAGAGCTGGTGGCTATCCTGAAAAAAGAGATGAATAAGGTAGAGCTTGATATTAACCGGCCGCCTGTACAGGATTCTGTAGTTACTGAAATTATCTCTCCTGCACCAGAACCTCTGCGACCTGTAAAACCAAGTAAACGCAGGCGGTAAAACCCTTTTAGGCTTTCTTACCCGCTTATTTTTTAATAATCGGGAAGGAGGTGCATGCATTGGTTTGTAAATTGATCACTTGTATTAACAGCACTCCCTTAACCGTTGTCTTTGTTAAGTCAATCTGTATTTGCTGTGTGCCATTGCTCAGCTGTACTGTTGCAGCGGCAACAGGCTGTCCGGAAACAGCAGAAACGGTATAAAGATATTTTCCCGCAACCGCATTGGTCATTTTTATATTGGCGTAATCTGCAGTAGGGTTAGGAAAAACGCTGATGGTAGTTGTATTGGCAGCACCAAAGCTTACGGTTTTAGTGTCTGAGTATGAAAAGCTGCCATCGTTATTTATCATTTTAAGACGGTAGTAAGAAACCGCGCTGAAAGGCAGGCTGTCTGTAACCTGGTAGTAATTACCGTTACTGTAGCCGTTAGCAGCAGGAACCGCCGCGATGGCGCTAAAAGTAATCCCATTGGAAGATCTTTCTATCGTATAAGAGGCTGCGTTTATTTCTTCTGTGGTAGTCCATTTAATGGTGGCAAACTTGTTTTTTGCTTCGGCATCGAAAGACAACAGTTTCAGCGAAAGCAGTGCGTTGGCATATTTCTGCACAATGAAATTGTCCAGTATCGCAATATTTTTGGCAGTTCCATCCATGTTTTTACCCACGGTAACATTGCCGGCGCCAGTCCAGTAAAGCGGGGCACCCGCAATACCACTGTAGGTGTATACCAGGCCGCCATCTACCCAAACTTTAGCCTTGCCGGTATTATTATCGTAGTTGAAGCGGTAGTTGTGAAAGCTATGGTCGTCAGGAACCGAATAGATATTGCCGGAATTAACGGAAGTAAAGCTTGTACCATTGGTAATCCTGAAATTTACAGAAAGGTTATTGCCATTCATACCGAAATCGAAGTAGCTGTCGCGGTTGTAAAAGGAGGCCTGTGATTCTTCGCGCCGGAAGTCTACCGCAATGTCAATAGCAGGAATATTGAAAACACTGCCATCCAGCACCAGGTTGATATCGTTTCTGCCGTCGCCAGGGTTTAGCCCCCTTGTACCGCTTTTGCCGCCGGTGGTTGAACTGGCATAGCTGCTTATTGATAATGCGTTGGGACCAGCAATAGCAACAGTAGCAGGATTGATCTCCCAGGTAAAGCGACTGATTATCTGTGCTCCGGCGTTTAACGAAAGAAAAAAAATCGTAATAATAAGTAAAACATTTTTCATGGTACTGGATTGATACCGCTATATAGCCAACAGACATGCCAGCAGGCAGTAGGCTGATAATCAAACAATAAGAAAACCTAGAAATGGAAAAAATTCCCAAACAAGGACTTTCTTCCAAAAGCAGGAGTATGATAGTCTTTTTTGGAGGTTTACAGGACAGCCCTTAGCATGGTAGAATGTCGTCTATATTTGTTGCGTTGAATTGAATTTTAATTCTTTTTTGCCGCTAAAAAGCGGCATCTTTGTGGGTTGAGGCCCATTAGTTTAGTGAGTAAATTTTAAAAAACTTTTTCATGTATACGCATATCTGGCTTAAGTACCTGCCCATTATTAAAATATTGATGAAACGTTCCGCAAGTGGCGATCAAACCCTTGATCTGAACCGTATTGACTTTGAAAGGGCGGGCACTGGACGTAAAGCCGGGTATAAATTTACCATTGAATTTACCAATGGCCGTGTTGCCAATGTTATCAGCAACTCCCCGCTGGCGCCGGATCTGGCTACGGTTATTCTGCAGGATGATGTTATTAAAACACTTTTGGCAAGCAGCAATTACCAGGTAAGTCTTAATACAAGATTCCAGCTCAGCATCAAAAATTGTTCGCCCCAACCTGAGGCAAAGGATGGAGTTGAAAGTGAAGAAGAAAAGGTAGGCTAGTACTTACTATTACACAGCTTTTATTGCGTTCAGTAGTTTGCACAAAAACAAAATCCCTGTTAGTTTTTGGGAAGCAGTGATTTGCCCTCATCTATTACGATGGATTTTGACCACCTGTCGTGCCAGGGGTTAGGTGGCAGCAGCCCAAAAGGATTGAACCCAATATTGATAGCGCTTATCTGCTCAAAGGGGATAAACCTGATGAGTCCGCGTAAAAAGGCGGTTTGACTGCTGACGGGCAATCCATTTTCATCTACTGCCCTGGTGCCAGTAATGTATTTTCCAATCG
Source organism: Chitinophagaceae bacterium (assembly GCA_031424135.1). GTDB lineage: Bacteria > Bacteroidota > Bacteroidia > Chitinophagales > Chitinophagaceae > JACMLD01. The sequence goes on along the minus strand of JANPGT010000528.1, from coordinate 9,577 downwards.
ACTTTCCTTTCAGCAGACTTTCCATGATTGACATAAAAAGGCCATAGACAAACCAGATAGCAAACTGATCGCTTAGGTCCAGCGGTTGCTTCTGCATTATCTTGTTCATTAAAGGATACACCGGCGCCACTGCCATCAGCAGGAAACTAACCAGGAACGAAAAAATAAAGACATCAATAAAATAATTCAGCAGCCGTTTAGCTACGCTGGCCGGCACCAGTATTACGGCCGGTTCTTCCAGCAAATTATGTTCTGTATTTTCCAAGTTGTTGTGTTAGGTGTAAAAAAGGCAAATGTAAAATGAAATCCAGCCAAAAAAATGCAAAACCCGGAAGAATGTCCGGGTTTATTTATTGGTGGTTTTTACGCTTTTGTTCCACTGGCGGTATTATCTGTTTTTCCTGCGGCAGTTCCGCTTCCTCCAAATAGATTGTGCAGCACATCGCTTACATCGCCGAAGTGTTCTTTCATAGCCGCACCACCTTTTGTTTTTAATTCGTCAAAATATTCCTTGCCTTTTTCCATGGCCGTTTCTGCTTCTCCTCTTAACTGATTGGCTTTGTCTTTGAGATCGGCAGATAGTTTTTCTTTTTCCTCGGGCGTCATGCTCATATATTTATGCGCAGCAAGTGCGGCGGCGGCGCCCAGTAAAAAGGTGGCTACATGTTTTGAATTAACGCTCATATAATACGTGTTTATAAGTGTAAAATAATGTTACTGCAGTAAGACAGGTTTACCCGCAAAAAGGTTGTTTGCCAAAAGTTAAGCAGAGGCGCGCTGTTGTTTTTGAATTTCAAATGGTCTTGGCTGGATGGGGCTTACACCTCCATCTTCCGGAAAATCTTCCGCTTCTATCTCTATGCGGCGGGTAATATCAGTAAGTGAACTCAGCCGCTGCACAGTGTAAGGTATGGTATCCAGGCCGGAAACAAACTTAAGGATGTAATTGTAAATGCCAATTAAATCGCCCACCAGTACGGCCGGCACATGTGCCTTGGTGCTGACCAGCAAAGAAAAGCCAATCACCACAATCACCATCAGCTCCATAATGCCAAAGTTCCAGGCTTCCTGGTCGGAGATTTTTATTTGCCACTTGCGCAAGTTGTTGTAATGCTGGCGGATGATATGGATATTGCCGGTAGCAATAATATCTACCTGTTTTTCCAGTTCATCATTTTTAACCCGGTTTAATCGCTTCATTTTTCTACCATAGAAATAGCTGATGGCAGTAACCGGCAACAGTACAGAGAGGCAAACGGTTACAATGGCGGTGTCATAAAAACACAATAAAACGAGTGAGCCCGCCAGGTTATACACCGCCTCCATTACATAAATCAGGTCATATTCCAGGAAGTCTACAAACTCTCTTGCCAGGGTAGAATGGGCGCTTAGTTTGCTAACATCCTTCTGCCCAAACCGCCTCGCCAGAAACCGGGTGACCAGCGAGGTGTAAATAGCAGAATAGGTACGGGTATCAAAACGGTGGCGGATGGTGCCTACTATCAGCCAGGTAATGTGTACGGCAGATAAAATAATCAGTCCGTGATAACTTCCCTTCATCAGATCATTTACGGCCTCCCCCAAAAAGAACGGGCGCAGCAGGGTGCCTGTCATTTCTACAGAAAATAGCAGGTAAGTTAGCAGCAGCTGGCCGCGGTGTTTAAGAATCAGCTTTTTTAATAGTTCAAAACGTGACATAGGCTCCAGGTTCAATACGTTTAATTCAATACAGTTTCCGGCATGCCATAATAATTATGACATACGCATCATTGAATTAATGGGTTAGTATGACCGGAAATAGAGGAGTCCGTTTAAGCTCCGGCGATTGCTTGCTCACGAACGGTAACCGAATTATGCGGCTTACCGGTGATAAGACCACGACAGGCGGCAGCGCCGCAACGGCAATGAAAAGGCTCCATGTGTTCGTCATCAAGAAAAGAGGCGTAATCAAGTGTTAATTCTTCCCCTTTCTCAATATCACGAAGTGCTACAATATTTAGCCCTTGGTAGCTGGTATTGGGCTCGCAGCTGTGGTTTTGAGGAGCCCAGCCTGACGGGTTATCGTCCCACAGCAAAAATACCTCATTGCTGACAGGATATGCGTAGCGGCGGAAGATTTCTTTTTCTTCGGGGCGCCAGTTTTGTTCAACAAAACGGCGGGTAACCAGTCGTTGTGGCTTTTCTTCCCCCCTGAAAATCAGTTCTTTATATTTTATTGAGCGGTTGGCGTAGATGCCAAAACCGGCAATGGCATTGCCTTTCATCTGGTATTTTTGCTGCTTACGGGCGTGGCGGGCAATGCCCTCTGCAATAATGTGTTTCAGGAAGCCGGCCTGGCCAATGCCATCGTGTTTCAGGATATAATCGGCAGAGCCCTCATAACCATCTGTATAAAAAACGGAACAGGTAAAATTCACTTCCAGGAAAAAGAGCTCTCCCTGGTCGTTTCGCCTGAAGTCCATTCTTGCATAACCCACGCCGCCAAAACTGCGGAAAATGCGTTGGGCGGATTGCCGCAATTGTTCATCTATAATTTGATCCTTGCAGGGGATGTTGCTATTGGGATGCAGTTCAGATGTTTTAAGTGCATAGGTTTTGAACTGGTTGCCTTTCGGAAAAACAAATTCTATGGGTTTGAAGACTGTGGATTCCTTTTCGTTTTCAGGGTTGGCCGCTACCAGTACGGTAAACTCGCGGCCTTTAATATATTCTTCTACCAGCAGTTGCTCATATTCATTGATGATCTCTGCTACTTTCTGTTTCAGCTCCTGCTTATTTTTTACCAGGGAGTGTTCATCTACGCCGAGGCTGTCGCCCGCTTTGGCGGGTTTTACAAAAAGAGGAAACCGCAGTTGCTCAATAGCTGTTTCTACATCCTGCATATTTTCTACCAGTACATAGGGCGGGGTGGCTACGCCTTCTGTGTAGGCCACGTATTTCATCAGCTCTTTGGGGGGATCGTATAATAAGGAAGAGGGGCCGGTATGCGGCAGGTTCAGTAGTTCAAGCGTGTACACTACGTCGATGGAAGGCACGTCCCATTCCAGGTAGCCTTCGCAAAGGTTTACGAAAATATCATAACCCTTATTTTTCAATTCTTTCAGCTGGCGGTAGGTGTGCAGCTTGCTAAGGAAAACATTGTCTACCGTATCGTTGGGCAGCAGGGAAGCGATATTGCGTGGCGGATCATAGTTTTTATAATCTACAGAGGATGCAGAATAATTGGGTTGCAGCACGCATACTTTCATAAAACAAGAATAAAATATTAAGAGTTGGGTATAAGATGGTTCATGGTTCTGTAACACGGCCGGCGGGGTTACAAAACTATAAACGTTTAACCCTGTTTAATGAGTTGTTTTTCTTTTCTGCCGATTGGTTTCTTCAGTTTTGGTGCAGGCTTTCTTCCTTTTCTTCTTACCAGTGCATTGTCTATAATGGCGGCTACCATATTGCTAAAGGTATTGCCCGATAAACGCAGTATGGCGCCGATGGAAGTATAATTCTCATCTTCGCTGATACCACATTGGGCGTTCACCTCCAGTACAAACAACTTGCCGGTGGTCTTATCCATCCGCAGGTCAATTCTTCCATAACCCTTACCGCCTACTGCCACATAGGCATCCCAGCTAAGTTTGGTAATGGCGGCATGTAGTTTTTTATCGGGGTGATGGTAGGTGTAGAATGGTTCATCATTGGGCAGGGGTGTTTCCTCATCGTAGGTTTCCCAAAGTCTGTCGAACGACAAAAACTTTTCTTTGTCGGGCAACGCGGGATGAAAAACACGCTCTACGGGGGTATACAAAATGCTTTTATTGGGCTTGTCGGCATCTCCCACAATAAAAGTGGTGAATTCGGGCCCGTTGATATATTCTTCGGCAATTACGCCGCCGGCTGTTAAACTCCAGCCCCGGTATCCGTCGAATAAAATTTTTAATTGATTGGCCAGTTCTGCCTGGTTGCTGACAACAGACTTTATACCCACGCCCATGCTGCCACCAGAAACAGCGGGTTTCACAATCAGTGGCTGGCCCAGTTTGTTGAACACGCTTTGCAGATCGGCGCTGTTCTCAGCAATTACCTGCCAGGCAGGAGTAGCAATGCCGGCTTTGTCAAAAGCCTCCTTCATTACAATCTTGGAAGTGGTGATATCGTAGAAGTATTCATTGGCGCCGGTATAAATCATTTTTTTCTGGTGCAGGTATTTCAGCACAGAGATGCCTGGGGTGCCATTGATTTCGTCACCATCGCACAAATTCAGTATCACCGGTGGCAGCGGGGTAGTATCCATTTCTATCATGTCAATTACATCTTTGTAATTGGCCATGGTAACTGGCTGCCATATCCATTCGGTATTCAGTTCAGCAAAAGCTTTTGTATATTCCTGGATGCTTTGTGTAAAATCGTAGTAGTAATCAACGTTGGCGTCGCCGGTATGAAGATGGGGAGCCAGTACCCAAACTTTTCGTTGCTGCGGATTAATATTATGTAGATTTTCCGGTGATGCCATAAACAAAGGACAGTTAATACTGCTGCCTGTTTTTCAGTTTACGTTTAATAAAATCCGTCAGCCTGTATTCGTCCAGCAAATTGTCTTTGATCCTGGAAGCGCCTTCTATGGTATCCAGGCAATTGGATGATCCGCAATAACAGGTAAAAGGCTGTACCATTTCCCATTCTGTAGAGGGGTAGAAGAATGTAAACTCATCTCCGGGGTTTAATTCGGAAAGTGCCACCAGCTGCATGAGGGTGGTATCAAAGAAAACGGTAGGGGAACAACTGTGATTGATATACTGTAAAAACTCAGGTTGAAGGGTAATATGTTTGTCATCATCAATCTGCACGGTAAGATAGGTTACCACAGCCGAAACAGTTCCCGCGTGAAAAGGGCAGATAACATCGCCGGGCGCAAAGGAAGTTGTTGCATGCAAAGATTGCTGACCGTTCGTCTCATTTTTCCATACTTCAGCAAAACCGTTGTTACTAACTAAGCGGAGTGTCTGGCTGGGAGCTGATTTTGTTGTCATGCAGGCTTTAAAAAAGAGGTTTGAAAAAGGTGTTTGATATTAAAGCATTCATCAATGATGGAACAACTATGTATAAAATAAATAGTATTAATTAAAAGTAATAAACTATTCCAAATAAACTGTAATGTAAAAAAAAAATTATACACAAATGCACGCGGGGTATAGTGCATAACTATGCATTAACCTTTTCCTGTTGTATCCATTGACAATGATTCAATACCATTCTGATCTCTGCATAGGAGAAATCATCGCCCAGTATTTCTTTAATAGGGTTTACTGCATTGCCACCTGCTTCATTCACCACCGGTAATATAATGGCCAGTCTTTCTTTTGTCATCAACTCCAGTATATCCAGCTCACCGGTTCTAACAAACATGGCCAGGTGGCCGCCAATAGTACCTTCTGTTAGTTGACGGAGGGCAGCAATTTCCGCAATACTGTTTCCTTTTCTGAATAAAGACAGGCTTTCTGCCTGGCTGCTTCCTTTTATATTGCTGTTTTTAAGAATTGGTTTATCCGGTTCCGGCTGGTGGCCTGCAATGGTATATTGTTTATAGGTGTCCGGGTTACTGCAAAAAACAAGGTCGCCATACCTTGCAAGTATCATTCTTTTCAACTGCTGACCCAGACTTGCTTCCAGGCCCGTAAGTTCTTTTACATACTTTTTTACTTTAACCGCATGCTGTAAGCTGCTGATGTGTTGCTGCAGCGGCTTCAATAATTCTTCGCCGGCCAGCCTCACAAAATAGTCGATACCTTTTTTAACCCGTTCTTCCAGCAGCGTGGTATTGCCAGACTGCGTGGCCTGCTGCAATAGCTGTTCCAGCTGCAGTTGAAACTTTTCTGCTACTATAGATTGATTTATGGCTTTGCTGTACAAGGTATTGCTCAGGGTAAGGGCCGCTTCAATATCCGGCAATTTCTTTCCCGGTACCAGCTCCCTGAACTGTTCCAGGGTGGCCACTATCTTTTTATAATCAAAACATCTTACCAGGGTAGTTGCCCAAAACTGCCTTTGTTCTTGCTGCAATACCTGCTGCAGTTCCCGCGTGTCTGCCTCTTTACGGGCAAAAGCTATCACTCTTTTGTCGGTTGCAATGGCTGCAGCAGACAGCCTCGAAAGCAGCACCATCCCTTTCAGTGAGGTGCAGCGGCTTAATGCTACATACACCTGGCCTGGCGCAAAAGAAGCTCCGGCGTCTATAATGGCTTTATCAAAAGTGAGGCCCTGACTCTTATGAATGGTAATGGCCCAGGCAAGCCTGATGGGGTATTGGGTAAAGCTGCCCAACTCTTCTTCTTTTATGCTGTCACTTTCTTTATCATAGTTGTACCGGATATTGCGCCAGGTTTCTTTAACGCATTTCAGTTCTTCGCCATTATTATTGTCTACAACTGTTATTCCGTCTGTTTCTATTTTTTTTATGGTAGCCAGTTTTCCGTTGAAGAATCTCCTGTCGGCGCCGGAATCGTTCTTGATAAACATTACCTGTGCACCTTCTTTTAATTGAAGGCACATTTCTGTTGGCAGGGCTTTTTCAGAAAAATCGCCTTCAATGATGCCGTTAAAGACCTGAGTTTTGCCAGACAATTTTTCCAACTCCCCGGCATTGATAGTGTCTGCCATTCTATTATGGGTGCAGAGGGTTACATATTTATCTTCTTTGGCGGGTATAAAAGCGGGAGCATAGCGGTGATTGAGCAGTGCAAAATCGTCCTCTGTTACCTGGTTATTTCTGACCCGGTTCAATACGTCTATAAACTGCTGTTCATTTTGCCGGTAGATCTTTTTTAATTCAATGTACAGCGGAGGCGCTTCCTGGATCACTTTGGCACTGAAGAAAAACGGGCTGTCATAATATTGCTGCAGGATATCCCACTCATTATTAGGCACTACCGGTGGTAGCTGGTACATATCGCCAATGAAGAGCACCTGCACGCCGCCAAAGGGAAGCTGCAGTTTCTTACGAAAATGCCGCAATATGGTATCCATAGCATCCAGCATATCTGCCCTTACCATACTTACCTCATCGATAATCAGCAGCTCCAGTTCCTGCAACAGTTCCCTTTTATCAGCATTGAAGCGGATATTCTTGAAAAGACTGTGCCTATCTGCAACTGAATCATTGTTATTAGAAAAACCTTTGTGCGTGCCGGGTATAAAGGGACCAAAAGGCAATTGAAAAAAGGAATGCATGGTAACCCCTCCGGCATTAATGGCAGCTACACCAGTGGGCGCTATTACTACGCTTTGTTTACCGGTTTGCTCTTTAATATGCCTGAGAAATGTGGTTTTACCGGTTCCGGCTTTGCCGGTGAGAAAAATGTGGCGCGATGTATTGTTTACAAAATCCGACGCCAGTTTAAATATAATATTATCGTCGTCTGTCTGTAGCATTGGCTGAGCTGTTTTTCAAAAGCATCCTGGTGACCGCTTTGCTCAAAATTAATCATCCTTGCAGAGCTTTGTGGAAATGGAATAGATATTATTGATGCGGGTATAATACAACCCCCCGCCAGCCAACGGCATTCCACTAATATAAGAGACACCCACGTTGCATACTGCAAAAACCTTCTTTTTAGAATGCAGTACCCCATATGGTGAGAAAAAATTTCGCCACAGGCGGGCAAACCAACGCAGCAAACCCACACCTGCAAATACACCTGTTACTACTGCGGCTGCTTCGCCCGTGGCGAAATGATTATTGTTTGGTGTCGGCTTTAGATCCCAGCAGCAGCACCTCGTTCACCTGTACTTCGGTAACGTATTTTTTGTTACCCTCCTTATCGGTGTAATTGCGGTTGATGAGCTTGCCTTCGATAGCTACCTCGCTGCCCTTGCCCAGGTATTTCTCAGCCAACTCAGCTACTTTACCCCATGCCACCAGGTTATGCCATTGGGTTTCGGTTATCTTATCTCCTTTTGCATTACGGTACACTTCATTAGTGGCAACACTGAAGCGCGCGAGCTTTTTTCCATTTTCTGTGTTCCTGATATCGGGCTGGTTGCCTACATGACCAATCAACTGAACTTTGTTTTTTAATGCGTACATAGTGGTAATTTTTTTGCCCTGTCCGTCCAAACCGCCAGGTCAGGAATCAGGAAGAGAGCGGGTTATAAATTTGCTATTTCAATCAACCAACGGCGCCATTGGCTTGACAGGACAAAGTTGCGGTCAGTAAAAAAGCGTAGTCGGTTTTTAATCATTTATCTACGGATATAACCGTTTGTAAACGCTTATACTTATTAAAACTTTCAGTACCTTTTGGCTACAAACCTTATCCAGTCTAATGATACAGCAATCAGCAGCCAAATCCTGCCTGGCCTGCGGCAAGTCCATTAAAGGCCGGTCCGACAAAAAATTCTGTGACGATTTCTGCCGCAATACCTACAATAACCAGTTAAAATCCGGGGATAATAATTATGTACGCAGCATCAACAACAGCCTGCGCCGTAACCGCCGCATACTGGAGGAGCTGTTGCCGTCAGCAGAAAAAATGGCAAAAACTACCAAAGAAAAACTACTGCAGAAGGGCTTCCAGTTTAAATACAGTACACACAGTTATACCAATGCCAAGGGCAATGTATATTTTTTTTGTTACGATTATGGCTACCTGCCGCTGGAGAAAGACTGGTACCTGCTGGTAAGGAACAGTAAGGAATAAAGGCAGGGTAATTTTTACCTTGAACTTGAAAAAGCCGGGTAGAGCTTTGTTAATTCGCCTTCCACCCGGCTGTGATGAGGTGTTTGTACAAATGATTAATAATTCAGGACAAACCCTGCACCCGGGCCCATATCGCTGTCGTAGTGTGCCGAAAAAGCAAAGTTTCTGCCAACGATATATTTGAAGCCTGCCATGTATTCTTTGTCGGTATTTACCATAAAACTCATTCTCAGTCTTTTTGCAACCGGAATGTCTTCGCGCATTAATTGCAAACGGGTATTACCATCCTGGTAGATCTCTGCCTGTATTTTCACCAGCATGGGCAAAGTGTATTCAACACCTACACTCAGCTGGGCCCTGTTGTCTTTGGTATTGGTTTGCCCAAACAGGTTTTTTTCTATTTCACCGTGTTCCATTTTCCGATAGCGCCAGTCGAAGCCAATAAACGGCATCAGCCATTGCATCTTGCCAAGCCACCTGCCGACATGTGTTTCTGTTTCGTAACCATGGTGATTACTGTAACCAAGCCGCCATTCTGTTCCAAAGCTCCATCTTGTATTCTGCAGCATGGCCATGCCATCGTTTCCATTGCTGGCAAAATCGTTTTCTGCCATAAAATGCGGCATCCGGTCGTCTGCAGACAATTTTCTTTGCGCAAATTTCGGGTTGGGCAGCAAGGGGTTGGAGGCTTGGTTTTGGTAGCTGAAAACCCTGCCCATGCCACTCATCATGTGGTAAAGAATATGGCAATGAAAAAACCAGTCGCCGTCTGCATTGGCGTTAAACACCAGGGTATCAGTTTCCATTGGCATAATATCAATGGTATTTTTCAGGGGAGCGTAATCTCCCCGTCCGTTCAGCACCCTGAAGTCGTGCCCATGCAGGTG
>JANPGT010000527.1:0-11851 GCA_031424135.1 Chitinophagaceae bacterium | reverse complement strand
ATTTGCAGAAATGGGCAGCATCAACCCTGTTTTTTTATTGCCCGAAAAATTGAAGCAGTCGGCTGCCGATATTGCCAAAATGTATGCAGGCTCTATTACACTGGGTGTTGGCCAATTTTGTACCAACCCGGGTTTGATCATAGGAATAGAAAGTGAAGGATTGCAGCAGTTCATTACAGCCCTTGGCAAAGAAATCCAGCTGGTGAATCCTGCAAAAATGCTGCATCCCGGTATTGCCAAAGCCTATGCAGAAAAGAAAGCTACAGCACTTGCACAGTCGGGTGTTGCTACTATTGCTGAATCTGCGGTGGCTGCCAGCGAGAACGAAGGACAGCCCGGCATTGCATCGGCCAGCGGACAAGCATTCCTCAACAACCCGGTACTGCACCAGGAAGTATTTGGCCCTTACTCGCTCATTATCCGTTGCAGCAGCATGCAGGAAATGATTGAAGTGGTAAAGCACCTGGAAGGGCAGTTGACTGCTACTTTAATGGCAACCGACAATGATATTACCGGCAACACCGAACTGGTGGAAGAAGTGAAAAATATTTGCGGCCGTTTCATCCTCAACAATGTACCTACCGGCGTAGAAGTATGCCTCAGCATGCAGCACGGCGGCCCTTATCCCGCCACTACAGACAGCCGTTTCAGCTCTGTAGGTGCAGACGGCATCAAACGCTTTGCACGCCCTGTAGCTTTTCAAAACTGGGGCAATCAACTGTTGCCCGATGAATTAAAGAATGAAAATCCGTTGGGAATATGGAGAACGGTGAATAATGAGGTGACAAAGGGAGGAGCGTGAGGCGTGAGTGGTAAGTAGTGAGTCGTCAGACATAAATTGTTAAGCGTGAGTATTGAGACGTGAATTTTGAGTGGCCTAATATTGCACTAAATTGACATGGCTGTACGAAATTATAGCCTCCGCACAGCCTATATTCTTACCGGCCTCACTGCCCGGTAAGGCAGGTGTTCGGAAGCGCTGACAAGCCAACTATGCTTTTCTATGCCGGTATGATCCTATGGGGTAAAAAAAATTAAGCGGAGACGGTAATAGATTCTTTATCTGAAACCTGTTTTGCACCAAAATACCAGGTAGCTATACAGGAGCTTACAAAATAGACCAGCAGCAGGTATTTCAACCCGGCATACCATGCACCAGCGCCAAACCAATCACCGGTATAATACAGGAGACCGATACCGAAGGCGCCCTTCATAATTTCCCAGGCAATGGCATACCGGTTACCATCCATCAATTCTGTAAGCGCATACACAAAAAGGAAGATAAAGCCGCCGTAAACAAACATGCCCGGGCTGCCAATGCTGGCGATATTGCCAAAGAGCCAGCTCACAAACAAAAGCAGCAGGAGAGTCTGGGCCCATATCCATGCAGTAAAACTACCCGCTGCGGGTGTGTTGTATTTTTCAAAATGATAAACGTCGTCAATTTTATACACCGGGTAAGCTGCTGCTGTATCTGCCGGCCGCCAGCCGGTGGGCATAAACCAAATCCGCAGCTTGTCTTTCCAGCTGCTGGTATGCCAGGCGTCTTTCAATAATAGCCATACATGTATGAAATTTATTTTGATGGGGTTCCAGGTATGTACCGGGCGGGTAATACCATACACCGGCGGCACATCAGGCAGTTCTTCCTGGAAGCTACCGAACCATTTGTCCCAGAAAATAAAAATTTGTCCGTAGTTCTTATCAATGTATTCTTTATTGATAGCATGGTGTACACGGTGGTGCGAGGGGGTAACTATAATTTTCTCCAGCAAGCCCATTTTATTGATATGCTGTGTATGGTACCAGAACTGCGCAAACAAATGCAGGGGCGCCACAATACCAATCACCTGGGCTGGTACACCCAGCAAAGCCGCGGGCAACAGGAATACAATAAATATTTTAGCAATGGAGGAGATACTCTGGCGAAGCGCACAGGCCAGGTTAAAGTCTTCGCTGCTGTGGTGAATGATATGGCCGTTCCAGAAAAAATTCACTACATGCTGCACGCGGTGCGTCCAGTACCCGGCCAGGTCAAGCGCAAAAAAAGCAATTACATATACCAGGAAAGAAGATGGGATATGCACCAGGGCAAACCTTTGCAGCATCCACTGGTAAGAAATAACGGCAATGCTCAGCCCAAGTACATCTTTGGTAACGTTGGTAACGCCGGAACCAAGGCTGCTGATCATGTCCATATGCCGCACGGTATCCTTGCCCCTGCGCCAGCCCCACCATTTTTCAAACAGTACAAGCAGCAGGAATACAGGCATAGCAATCAGCAATATTTTACCGTAGGCTTCCATATAGCGTCAATCTTGTATTAAAATTAATGAAATAAAAGCAGCGATTTGCTGAAACTGACCCGGATCAAATACCCGGTACCGCCCCAGGAAAGACCTTCCCGGAAAGGCGCTGTGTTAACTCACCGGGACACAGCTGAAAGCTCAGCACCCATCGTTATATTTGCACTTTCTTTACAAATAAGGTTTTTAATGAAAGCAGTCGTTATTGGAGGGGGTATCATGGGCCTCAGTTCAGCCTATTATTTAAACCAGGCTGGCTGGCAGGTGACGGTTCTGGATAAAGAAGATTTCCTGAACAATTGCTCCTATGGCAATGCCGGGTATGTTTGTCCAAGCCACTTTATACCCATGGCCACGCCGGGGATTGTAAAGCAGGGACTGAAATGGATGCTGAACGCAAAAAGCCCCTTTTATGTACAGCCCCGTTTAAACGGTGCCCTCATAGACTGGGGACTAAAATTTATGCGCAGCGCCACCCCGGAAAAAGTGGAAGCGGCGGCGGTGCCCCTGAGGGATATTGCCATCATCAGCCAGCATGAGTACGAGCAATGGGCCAAAATACCTTCCTTTAATTTTTCTTACGAACACAAGGGCCTGCTGGAGATTTTTCAAACTCAGAAAGTAGCGGAGCACGCTGCCCACACTGTAGAAAAGGGCAGGCAGCTGGGCCTGGAGGTAGACCTGCTAAGCTACGACGAATTGAAGCTGCTGGAACCGCAAACAAAAATAAACGGCATTGGCGCCATCTATTTTAAATGTGATGCACACCTGTACCCGCAAAAACTTATGAGCGGTTTAATGAATATCCTGAAAGAGCATGGTGTACAACTGCTGAGCGGCGAAGAAGTAATTGATTTTGAAAAAGAACAGGGCGCTGTGAAGAAAGTCATTACCCGTAAAAACGCCTATGATGCGGATGCCGTGGTGATTGCCACCGGCTCCTGGAGCCGCGAACTGGCGGCCTTACTGCAAACAAAAATTCCGCTGATGCCTGGCAGGGGCTATTCTATTACGCTGGAGGATTCTCCTTATAAAATAAATCACCCGGCCATACTGGTGGAGGGCAGAACTGCAGTAACGCCGATGGATGGCAATAAAATCCGCTTTGGTGGTACGATGGAGATTACCTCCACAAAAACACCGCCCCGTATGAACCGCGTTCAGGGGATATTGGACGCAGTAAAAAGCTTTTTACCTGAATTTGATATTCCATTGCCGGACAGCAGCAAAATTTGGTATGGCTACCGGCCTTGTTCTGCTGATGGATTGCCTTATATTGGACGTACAAAAAAATGGAAAAACGTGGTAGTGGCCACGGGTCACTCTATGCTGGGACTGAGCCTTGGCGCCGGTACAGGAAAGATTGTGAGCGAGATAGTAAACGAACAACCGGTAAGCATGGATATGACCCCCTTTACCGTAGAAAGGTTCGGTTAAACCCTTTGTATAAATGAAACAGGTGCATTCAGTATCGTTAATCAAATTTGCTTATTATAATTCCAAATCATAAAACCTGCTGTATGAATAAAAAATTATCCTTCGCCGTTGTACTGCTTTTTTGCTGCCTGCCTTTGCAGCGCTTATTGAGCCAGGAACATTCACTTGTAAAACTATGGCAGACCGATACCCTGCTGAAAACACCGGAATCTGTATTATTTGATGCAGGCGACAAAGTTTTGTACGTCTCTAATATTGACGGGCAGCCCTGGGAAAAGGATGGCAGGGGTTCCATCGGAAAAATAGGTCTCGATGGAAAAATTATCGACGTGGACTGGGTCTCAGGCCTTCATGCACCCAAAGGAATGGGCAGGTATAAAAACAATTTATATGTAGCCGATGTAGATAACCTGGTGGTGATTGATATTGCCAAAGCCAGCATCAGCAAACGCATTCCGCTGGAAGGTGCGCAATCGCTGAACGATGTATCTGTAGATAAAAAAGGGAAGGTCTATGTTACTGATTCAAAAGCGGGCAAGATTTACTATCTGGACGGCGACAAACTGCTGTTGTTTGTGGAAGATTACAAAGGGCTGAATGGCGTGCTGGCATTAGGGAGTGATGTGTACGCGGTGGCAGCAGGCGCTTTTTATAAGATTGATGCTGGCAGCAAAAAGGCCGTAAAACTGGCAGAAGGAATGGAACCTGCCACAGATGGTATTGAAGAAGTAGTGCAAAACGAGTTCCTGGTATCTGTCTGGAACGGCGTGATCTACTATGTTAAAGCCGATGGAAAAGTGCAGCAGTTGCTGGATACACGTGAACAGAAAAGCAATACGGCCGATATTGGGTACGACCCCAAAAGCAGGACGGTGTATGTACCTACTTTTTTCAGGAATTCGGTAGTGGCGTACCAGCTTAAATAGGGTTAAGAGAACAATGAGAAAGGGAGGGAGAAAGGCAAGGATTCGCACCAGATAACAGAGAAAAAAAGTTTACAATGATGTATCAACCAGGCTCGCTGATATTGGCACCCCCTTTTTCTCCTTTGCTCTGTTAGCGCTGGCTGCCCGACTTTGCCATTGAGGCGGGCGCGAAAAAATTCTCTTTTTCTCTCTGTTCTCTTTGCGCCCTTAGCCAACATAAACGCTCTTTTTTTGTAAAGCGAACTATATTCTACTATACTGATGAACTGCAATTCCACCCGTTTACCATACAGCGATACCGGTTATTTTTCAAAGATTGTTACAGACTACCTTGCTCAGAGAGAAGACATCCGCCCGTTTTATAAGCATGCCACCACTATAGAAGGCATCAAAGCCGCTATTGAAGAAAGAAAAAAATTCCCGCAGCAAAGAGCAGCATTGGTAACTGCCCTGCAAAAACAATATGAGCCGTTACCCGCTAACGGATCCGTTCATAAAAACATAACACTCTTAGGGAACGAAAACACATTTACCATTACTACCGCCCACCAGCCGGTGATATTTACAGGTACCCTGTATTTTGTGTACAAAATCCTGCACGTAATAAAACTGGCGGCATCTTTGAAAGAGCAGCTGCCTGCGTATGATTTTGTACCCATTTTTTATATGGGCAGCGAAGACGCCGACCTGGATGAGCTGGGCAGCATTTGGCTAAACGGTGAAAAACTGACCTGGCAAACCACCCAAACCGGCGCTGTGGGCCGCATGCATACAAAGGGACTGGAAAGAATTATTACAAGAATTGAGGGTGAATTATCTGTGCAGCCGCACGGAAAAGAACTGGTAACACTGCTGAAAGAATGCTATCTCAACAGCCCCGATATACAAACTGCCACATTTAAATTAATCGATGCCCTTTTCAGCCGCTTCGGACTGGTGGTGCTGATACCGGATAATGCATCCTTTAAAAAATTACTGGTACCTGTTTTTGAAGATGACCTCTTTCACCAAACGGCTTCAGGCATTGCCACTGCTACCATTACTGCACTTGCTGCGCACTATAAAGTACAGGCCAACCCAAGAGCCATTAACCTGTTTTATTTGAAAGGAGATATCAGGGAACGCATTGTACAGGACGGCGATGAATGGCATGTGGTAGGCAGGGATATCCGTTTCACCAAAGAGAGCCTGCTGCAGGAATTACAGGATCACCCTGAAAGATTCAGCCCGAATGTTATCCTGCGCGGAATTTTCCAGGAAACCATTTTACCCAACATTTTATTTGTGGGTGGTGGGGGAGAGCTGGCCTACTGGCTGGAGCTGAAGAATATATTTGAACATTACAAAGTTCCTTACCCGGTGCTGGTATTGCGCAATTCCTTCCTGGTGATAGAAAAAAGATGGAAGGAAAAAATAAAACGACTGGGATTTTGTACGTTCGATTTCTTTAAGCCGGAGCAGGAACTGCTGACCAGGTTGGTTATGCAAAATAAAACCGGTGCCCTTAAACTGGAAGCCGAACTGGAAGCCGTGAAAATTTTTTATGGACAGCTGAAATTAAAAGCCGGCGAAATAGATACTACTCTTGAACAGCATATAGAAGCACTGAGGGCAAAGGCTACACGTCCCCTGTATGAGCTGGAGAAAAAAATGCTGCGTGCGGAGAAAAGAAAATACAAAGACCAGCTGCAGCAGATACACGCCGTAAAAGCTGCGTTGTTTCCCTCCAACAGTTTACAGGAAAGAATAGAAAATTTTATGCCTTATTATGCCAAATGGGGCAGCCAGTTTATAGATCTGCTGTATGCCAATTCGCTTACACTGGAACAGGAATTCTTTATGTTGGAAGAACAATAGAATAGTCCGTAGTCGTTAGTCCTCAGTCAATAGTCCTTTTGCCATACCTCTATCATTCCGGCACCAGAGACTGTTATCTACTTACTGTCTACCGACTAAAGACTACCGACTATTGACTAAAAACTACTCCCATCCCAACCACACTTTAAATAAAAAGGTTTTGCCTAAATCGTTATCTGCTACCAATTGCATTTTAATGCTGTGATCTTTGGATGACTGAATGCAGACTGACTCAATTTTATAGCCTTCGAAGCCCTTATCAGCGGCAGCAAGGTCTATCAGGTGGTTGACCTTAATCTTTCCTTTTTCGCGGCCAATTTTGCGATAAAGATTTTCTATCACCGCAAGGTAGCTTTTGCCAATCTTGCCGTCGTCGATGGCATTGGGCGTATCTTCAGTAGAAATGGTAAGAAATAAGTCTTCGTGTTTGTCTGAATAGGTGAGGCCTGAAACACCCAGTTGAAGTCCTGCTGCGTTTACACTGTCAAAGTCAAGCACTATTGTCTGCAGGCTGGCTTTCTCCTGGTCTTTCCAGAAATCAGACTTTGTAATAATAAGGTGGTTAACAGGGTTGCTGCTATTGCCACGGTTTACCATCACCAGGTAATCGTACACTTCTGCAATACCCTCTATGTTCAATGCGGTAATACCAGCTGCTTTAATGCGGTTGTAAAACACAGTTAGATCCAGCCACTGCAATGCATTGTTTTTAAGATTCATCAACAATGCCTTATTCCTCTTTTCCGCAGCGCCCGAGCCAATAATCAGCAGGTGCGGCTTTTTGTCTACAGACAATACCGTCATGGCTTCCAAATCAGATTTAGCTGCCTTGGGTATTCTTTTGTCGGTGGTTTCAAAAAGATTGACCAGGGTGGGCTTGTTCCATTTTTTGGTCATTATCAGCAAATCTTTTGAGTCGTCACCCACTACATAAATCCTGTCATCGTAAAATTCTATTCCTGAGCCAGAAGGATAATTATCCAATTCTATAAAATCCAGCAATTCTAGTTTCATATAAAGCTTGTAATTAGCGCGAATGTAGGAGAATAAATACAATAACCTGTATTAACATTCGTGCCAAAATAGGACAGTGGCTCATGCTACGGAAAAATCGTCCACGGAATGGGGGAGGCGGACAAAGCCATTGCCGCCCACGGAATGCTGGCAAAAATGGGCGTTAGATATAGATAATCCGGCGCTTTTTCATTTCCAGCTGCAGCTTTTTGTGCTGGCGTTCTGCGGCCCGCTGGCTTTCCTGCGCTCTTTCTTCGGTAGCTTTCAAAGACTGTTCCTGCTCAGCCATCTGCTGCTGCAAGGCCTGGTAATAGGCCTCGGCCTGCCGGTATTGCTGCATGGTCCTGTCCAGCTGTGCTGCCTGCTGCAGTTTATCCAGCTGCTCCTGGGCTATGGCCGACTGTACCTCTTTGCTGATTTTTTGCCAGTTCAGGCCCTGTATTTGTGCATCCAGTTCTTTTTTAAGTTTTGCAATATCCTGGTTCCCGTATTTCAGCTGCTTTTCAATTTTCTGCCAGTCAATTTGTTCCAGGGCTTTACGGGCTTTCGTCAGCGCCTCCTTCGCCACGCGTTCATCATACGTTTGGCCCTTCACTTTTGGAGTAGCCGTATCCTGGAAAAATTGATATGAAAAGCTGTTGGCGGGCACATAAGGTGCTGCCACGGGAATTTCTGCCATTTCGGCTTCACCACCGATTGCTTCAGCGGCAGCATCTTTTTGCTGCAATGAAAAATCCATGACTTCCCGGCTGGCCGCTATTTGAATACCAGCGTCATCTGCAGCGGCTTCTTCTTCCACCAGGCTGGTAGCGGGCCGCACTATAGATAATTGCTCCTGTTGGGGAAGCGCAGGCGCTCCTGCCGACACTTCTTTCTCCAATGTCAGCATCATAATTGCTTTGGACGCAGCAGGCTGCCTGGTATTGTTTATTTTCTCCCCCGCCTCATCATTGTACTGCAGGTTCGTAACATTATTAGCTGCCAGCGAAAGACCGGGCGTACCAAACTTATCGATGGTCATTTTTCCAGGTTTTATTGTGGTCATAAAACCCAGGAATAAAACTGCCAGCAGGCAGGCGGCCATACGGTAGGCCCCGGTTTCTTTGTTTTGAATGCCCATAATACGCTGTATGCGGGTTAACAGTTGCTGCTGGTTTTTACCACTGGCTGCAATGCCGTAAGTGACGGGTAACAGCCTGCTTTTTTCAAGCGTCAGCAGGGCAGTAGCATAATGATGGGGTGGATGCTGAAACTGCAGCACCATATCGTCACAATCGTATTCACGTTCCTGCCGGATACCGGCTGCCAGCTGTTTTACAAAAGGATTGAAAAAAAACAGTATCTCCAGACTGGCAACAAAGAGGTTCACCAGGTAGTCATTGCGCTTAATATGCACCAGTTCGTGCAGCAAAACAGCCTCCAGCTGCGCGGTAGTTAAATTGGTAAGACAGGAGGCAGGCAAAAGTATCACAGGCTTTATAAAACCAATGACCTGGGGCGTATCAACGTACACAGACAATAAAGCCCTTACCTCTTTGTGAATACCCAATTGTGCGGCAATACTGCGGATATAGATTCTCCAAACAGCCTTCATTTTAGTAACGCCGTTTCTTTGGAGCCGTGTAGCACGCTGAACAAAAAAATTGAGTTTAAGAAAAAGAAATGCTACGCATATAATGTACAGTAGTGAACACCATGCCATCCATCCATCCAGCCTGAGGCCGGCAGACTGCCACGCATTGGCCAAATAGACATTTGTACTAACTGCTACAGTAAGCGGATTGCCGGCTGTTGCACCGGTATAATATTGCTGACCAAGATGTACAATAAAGAAAACAGTACCCAGGAAGAGCAGGAATAGGGCCATACTGTGGCGGGCGGCGGCAGTTAGTTTTGGGATGCTGGCGGTTAGCATTCGGTAAATAAGCCAGCAAATGGCAAATTGCCAAAAGCTGTTCACCAGGGCCCATCCCAATGCTTTCAGGAAAATGGAAGCGGCGAAAAAAGACATGTGCTTATTTTTTAAGGTGATTGAGCAGTTGTTGAATCTCTTCAATCTCTGCTTCACTGGCTTTGTAATTACCCAAAGCCTGAATTACCAGCTGTCCGGGTGAACCACCAAACAAACCATCAATCATTCTGCCCACCAGGTGTTTCTGCGTTTTCTCCCTGCTTACTGCAGCGGTATAAGAATGTGCACGACTGGATTTATCCCTTTTCACCAGTCCCTTGTCGTTCATAATCTGCATGAGCTTAAGGGTGGTGGTATAACCCACCTCTTTGGTCTTGGCCAGTTCTTCGTGTACATCGCGCACACTGGCCAATCCCCTGTCCCAGATAACCCTCAGGATTTCCAGTTCGCCTTCCGTGGGTTTTACATATTTGGGTGCTGACATAATAACAAATTTGACACTAATATACGATCCTTTTCGTAATGAAAATGCTAATTTTTCCACTCCTGTGGATAGCCTGTCTGGTGAATTAAAGTCGGTGGGGGAGAGGAAATGTTGCAGGTGGGGGAAAAAATAAGCCCGATGTAGAAACAACGGGCTTATCGGTATTATGTACCTAATTAATGCATTGCGAATATATATTATTTCTCTTCAATTTTAATCGAAAAATTAAAGTCTTTTTTTTCTCCGATAATTGGCTGATATTTTTTAAGTGTTTCTACGGACTGTTTTTTACCGTTGATGGTCAGTTCGCCGTTTTTCAGTTCTACGGATAGGTTGCCGTTCTCGTCCATCTTATCTTCTTTCAGCGCGGCAATCAATTTTTCCATTTCATTTTTTGCCCCGTTACCGTTCACGGTAACATTCATTTCAGTTCCGTCTTTTTTGCCATCGGCGGTAATGGTCATTTCGATGGTTTTCTTATTGGTACCAGCTGCTTCACTGGTATGGTGCATAGAAGCAAGGGTAGGTGCAATTACCAGGGAAACAATAGACATCAGTTTAATGAGGATATTCATAGAAGGGCCTGAAGTATCTTTAAAAGGATCGCCTACGGTATCACCTGTTACAGAAGCTTTGTGGGGGTCGGAACCTTTGTAATAAATCTGCCCGTTGATTTCTACACCTTTTTCAAAAGATTTCTTGGCATTGTCCCAGGCACCACCGGCGTTGTTCTGAAACATACCCATCAGCACTCCGCTAACGGTAGCGCCGGCCAAAAATCCACCCAAGACTTCCGGTCCAAAAGAAAAACCTATAATCAATGGAGACAGGATAGTGATAGCTCCGGGCAACATCATTTTCTTGATAGATGCATCGGTTGAAATGGCTACGCATTTATCGTATTCAGGTTTGCCGGTACCTTCCATAATGCCGGGGATGGTACGGAACTGGCGGCGCACTTCTTCTACCATGGCCATAGCAGCTTCGCCCACAGCACGGATGGCCAGTGAAGAGAAGATAAACGGAATCATAGCACCCACAAACAAACCAGCCAGCACGGGCGCTTTATAAATGTCAATTCCAGTGATGCCGGAGATACCCACAAAAGCTGCAAACAGTGCAAGTGCAGTAAGTGCCGCAGAAGCAATGGCAAAGCCTTTACCAGTAGCGGCAGTTGTATTACCCACTGCATCAAGTATATCTGTTTTCTCACGAACATCCTTTGGTAATTCGCTCATTTCAGCAATACCACCAGCATTGTCTGCAATAGGGCCAAAAGCATCAATGGCCAGCTGCATCGCTGTGGTTGCCATCATACCTGCAGCGGCAATGGCCACACCGTATAAACCGGCGCACCAGAAAGACATATAAATACCGGAAGCCAGTACCAGGATAGGCAGAAATGTACTTTCCATACCCATGGCCAAACCGCCAATGATATTGGTGGCATGACCTGTAGAAGACTGGCGGATAATACTTTTCACCGGGCGTTTGCCCATGGCTGTGTAGTACTCAGTAATCATGCTCATCAGGGTACCAACTGCCAATCCTACTATGATGGCACCGTATACACCCTGTTTGGTAAATTCATGACCACGTAGTGTCATGGTATCCGGCAATAAATAATTTACCAGGAAATAGCAACCTATGGCGGTTAAAACGATAGAACCCCAGTTACCCATATTCAGCGCTTTCTGTACAGCCGCAGTACTGTTACCGGCGGCTTCGGAGATGCGTACAAAAAAAGTTCCTATAATTGAAAAAAGTATACCCAATGCTGCTATCAGCATTGGTAATAAAATAGGGGAGAGACCGCCAAAAGCATCGCTCATGGCATCTGTTTCCCTGCCAAGCACCATGGTAGCCAGCACTGTCGCCACATAAGAACCAAACAAATCGGCACCCATACCGGCAA
>JANPGT010000526.1:0-7283 GCA_031424135.1 Chitinophagaceae bacterium | reverse complement strand
CACCATTAACTCAGGCGCTGACCTGGTAGGCCAGATTGCCATCTACCGCCCCGGCGATAAAATAAAAGTGAGCTACATGCGCGAAGGGAAAGAAACCACTACAGACATACTATTGAAAAACAGCAGTGGTAATACCGATCTGGTAAAAACTTCTGTGCTGGACAAACTGGGTGCTGAATTTGAAACCATTAATAAAAAAGATGCGACCGATATTGGTGTAAAAGGCGGCGTAAGAATAAAATCAATGGACGAAAAAGGCGCTTTCAGCAAAACCAGGATTGAAGACAATTTTGTTATCACCAAGGTAAATGGCAAAGAAGTGCTGAGCATTGATGACTTAAGAAAAGAAATAGAAAAAACACCCAATGGCGCAGTGAAGATTGAAGGAGTGTATCCCGGTTACGAAGGGGTGTATCCTTACACTATCAAGCTGGGTACCGACAATTAACCACTGCACCATCGGTAAAAACATCCAGGATATATCCATTTTACAAGGCCGGGGACTTAGAAAGCCCCGGCCTTTGTATTTGACCTCATCCCCGGCCCTTCTCCACGAGGTGGAGAAGGGTGCCTCTCCGCAAAATGCACTACAAAATCTTGCCGGGGGCGCCTGGATCTTTTGGAAGCATCAATTTGTCAAAAAAGACCTGTCACTTAAATTCAAAAAAAATTAAACTCATAAAACGGATACACCCCTAACTGTAATTAATGATGTATTTTACGGAGAGGCACCCCTCTATGCCGAAGGCGGAGAGGGGACGGGGGTGAGGGAATACACCTGGTACTCCCATGGCCTTAATGCAAAATGCTTTTCTCCGGTAAAATCTTTTTCAGCTTTGCTGAATACATTGGTATAATTACCATTCAGTTCGCCGTCTGTGATATGCACCAGTGGTTTATCGTAGCGGCTGAGATTAATCACTACCAGTACTTCATGGCTGGTAGGCACATGCCTGCGTAAAAAAGCAAACACAAAATTATTGGCATCGGTATGCAGGCGGCTGGTAACTACATCGGGGCTGCCGGCTTTTAATGCAGGATTTTTTTTCCGCAACTCCAGCAGTGTTTTAAATAGGTCGTGCAGCAAATGCTTGCCTGTCCATTCAATATAATCTTTATCAAAAAATTTAAGCCGCTTCTTATTGGGCAGTTCCTGCCCGCTGTAAATTAAGGGGATGGCATTCCAGGTGCAACACAATACTGCAAAAGCTTCCGCCGAATCGCCCAGTCTTTCATACTCACTGCCGCTGTGCGAATTTTCATCGTGGTTGGTGGTAAACATGGCCCGCATAGAACCCGCCGGAAACATGGTATCGTAATACTTCAATACTTCATCCAGTCCGCCAATATCCGTTTCCTGCCTCCAGAAAGTTTCCATCTTGTGCAGCCATTTCCAGGCATAGCTAACATCAAACACTTCGTGGTAATTGATTTCTTCGCATTCTGCCAGCCAGAATAATTTTTTGCTACTGTCCAGTTGCCTGCGCGCCGTGCGCCAGAAATCAAGCGGTACCAGCATGGCCATATCGCAGCGGAAGCCATCAATATTACATTCATCTACCCAGAACTGCATCGCGCTGATCATGGTGCTGCACAATTCGGGGTTATCAAAATTCAAATCAATTACATCTTCCCAGCCATGGTTATCATAGAAATGGCCATCCATGTTTTTACGGTAAAAATCCGGGTGCTTCACCGTCCACTCATGATCCCAGCCGGTATGGTTGGCTACCCAGTCGATGATCACTTTAAAACCCAGTTCATGCGCTGCCTGCACCAGGTTTTTGAAATCGCTGATGGTACCAAATTCAGGATTGGTTTGGGTATAACTGCTGCAGGCATAATAACTGCCCAGGGTACCCAGCCGCTTCACCACGCTGATGGGTGTAATGGGCATAAACCATAATATTTCGATGCCCATATGCCGCAGCCGGGGTAATTCTTTTATAAATGCATTGAAGGTGCCTTCCTGCGTATACTGGCGGAGGTTTACCTCATAGATATTACTGTCATTGGCCCACTCAACGGGTGTAAACGGTTCCATATAAACTGATTGGTAAAGAATGCAGGAAGTTAGCTATCTATTTTGAATTCTGTATGTTGAATTTTGAATGCAATACCGCCGGGTTAAGCAACTCACCCCGTCCCGCCTGGGCGTACTTCCGCTCTCTGCACTGCAGAGAGCGGAAGCGGATCGTAGATGCGCGGGGGTGAGTTTTTACGGGCACTAAAATGAATTATCTTTGCAGCGCATGAAAACATTCAATGTTCCCATTACTTACCGAAGCCCGCTGATTACCGCGGTGAAGAACAAACGCAGAAAAGAGGACAAACTGAAAAAAGATTTCAGTCCGGCCCTGCTTGATTTTGGCCCCCTGCGCATCTGGCTGGCCCGTCATTTTGGGTTTTGTTACGGGGTGGAGAATGCCATTGAAATTGCTTTCCGCACCATCGACGAAAATCCAGGCAAGCGCATTTTTCTACTGAGCGAAATGATACATAACCCGCAGGTAAATGCCGATCTGCAGGAAAGAGGCATTCAATTTTTGCAGGATACCTATGGCAAACAAATTATCCCGTTTGACAGCATCACAGCAGACGATATTGTGCTGATACCCGCTTTTGGTACTACGCTGCAGACCGAAAAAATGCTGCGCGAAAAGGGCATTCAAACAGAAAAATACAATACCACCTGCCCCTTTGTAGAAAAAGTATGGAACCGTGGCGAGCAGATTGCGGCAAAAGGGTACAGCATTGTAATTCATGGTAAACCCAAACATGAAGAAACAAGGGCTACTTTTTCTCACGCTGCTGCCTCAGCGCCTGCTGTTATTGTAAATGATATTGAAGAAGCAAGGCAATTGGCCAAATACATTACCGGTGAAAAAGATCCTGCATTGTTTTATACGGAATTTGCCGGACGGTTTTCTGAAGGATTCGATGTCAGCAAAGACCTGCAGCGCCTGGGCGTAACCAACCAGACCACGCAGCTGGCCACAGACACACAGGCCATTGCAGAATATTTAAAGCAAACCATTGCCCAACACTTTGGGTTGAATGACAGCAGCATTGCAGAACGTTTTGCAGACACCCGCGATACGCTCTGTTATGCTACCAACGATAATCAATCAGCGGCTACCGGCATGCTGCATACGCCGGCCGACCTGGCGATTGTAGTAGGCGGCTACAACTCTTCCAACACCACCCACCTGGTAGAACTTTGCGAAGAAAAAATACCCACGTATTTTATCAACAGCGAAGAAAAAATACTGTCTGCCTCCACGATACAGCATTATAATTTTCATACCAAACAGGAATTAACCACTGCCGATTACCTGCCTGCAAAGCAACCCATTGATATTTTAATCACCAGCGGCGCTTCTTGTCCGGATGCGGTGGTAG
Organism: Chitinophagaceae bacterium; assembly: GCA_031424135.1. Classification (GTDB taxonomy): domain Bacteria; phylum Bacteroidota; class Bacteroidia; order Chitinophagales; family Chitinophagaceae; genus JACMLD01. The sequence continues at coordinate 3,881 of JANPGT010000526.1, read as the reverse complement.
AGGCGGTGATAAGGAAACTGGCGGGCTTTTATGGGGTGGAAGAAAAGATAGAAGGGATGATTGCTGAGGTATGAGAACAGCAATATGTAACAGAGAATCCTAATTAATAAAAATCTCCCCGTTTTTCGCGCACCAGATTCCTGCCTACGCAGGATTGACGGCGAGTGCGTAAGTTGTGTATAGTCAGCAGAAATAGCAAGTTCACGAATGCCAACGTTATCACGAATCGGAAACGTATCATTCAACTGACCGTCATTCCCGCGTAGGCGGGAATCTGCATTTTCGCACGGCAAAATGCCGTTATGAGAAATGGAATCAATAGTTGTTGGTAATACTTTCGCAAACTCAGTACGACAACAACGGCGAAAAAGACCAATTCCCCATTCCTGCTCTAACTGCCCCGGTCCTATGTCTTCACCGACCGGAATAATTCCTCATTCCCAATTCCTGTTCCATTAAACTTTCCCTTTTCTACGCCTTCTATGAACTGTTGCGGATTAATCCGGTGCCGCACTTTTAAAATGCAATTATGAAAATCATTTACAGCTTATTATCGTTTTTACTGCTCACCGTATTCACCAGCCAGGCGCAGGAGAAAAGAGATACCATTGGCTACCAGCCAACTACCAAAGAAAAGATAAAAATAAAGCGTGAACTGGGCCTTTCCCGCAAGCAGGTAAAAGAATTAAAAGCCTCCAATGGCGATTTTAAACAGCAGCTGCAGGACATTAAAAGCGATTCTACCCTTAGCCAGCAGGAAAGGCGGGAAGCACTGAAAGACCTGCAGCAGCAGCGTCGGCAGAAAATGGATTCGGTGCTGACGCCTGAACAAAAGGAAAAGATAAAAGCGCTTCGGAAAGAAAAGCGGGAGGCAAAGAAGACACAGTAGTCGGTTGGTTTCACACGGCGGCACTTGCTGAGGAATAAATTGCCGCAGATGCCCAGATTTTCATGCTTCCTCCACGCCCTTGCTGGTCTTATGACCAACAAGTTTCAGGGTCATAATCAATAGTTGTTGGTGAAAACACCAACAACGGCGGGAAAGGGATCTTCGGCATTTTCGAGAGGTCCAGTTTTACTTTAGGTGCAGCACCTAAGATCACCCTTCACGGGGTCGGGGGGTATCTAAAACTACAAAGCCCGGCGTTCTCAGCCAGGCCCTGTGTCTACTAACCTGAGCGGTTATAGTAAGGTAAATGTCTCTAAGAATTTTGTATTGAAATCACCGGCGCGGAAACGTTCGTCTTTCATCAGCTGCAGGTGAAACGGAATAGTTGTTTTTACGCCTTCAATTACATACTCCGTCAAAGCACGGTGCATGGTATCGATGGCTTCTTTACGCGTACGGGCCGTAGCAATAATCTTGGCAATCATGGAATCATAATAGGGCGGAATGGTATAACCCGCATACACATGCGAATCTACACGTATACCATGACCACCGGGCTGGTTCAGCACGGTAATCTTACCCGGACTGGGCCTGAAATCATTGTAGGGATCTTCCGCATTGATGCGGCACTCAATGGCATGCATCTGTGGCTCGTAGTTTTCGCCGCTGATGGATTCGCCGGCGGCTATTTTTATCTGTTCTTTTATCAAATCAAAGTTCACCACTTCTTCCGTTACACAGTGTTCTACCTGTATACGGGTATTCATTTCCATGAAATAAAAATTGCGGTGTTTGTCCACCAGGAACTCAATAGTACCTACGCTCTCATAGTTGATGGCAGAAGCGGCCTTGATGGCAGCTTCCCCCATGCGCTGGCGCAGGTCGGGCGTCATAAACGGAGAAGGTGATTCTTCTACCAGTTTCTGGTGACGGCGCTGGATAGAGCAATCTCTTTCGCTGAGATGGCTTACCCTTCCGTACTGATCACCTGCCACCTGGATCTCAATATGGCGGGGTTCTTCTACAAATTTCTCTATATAAATACCATCGTTCTTGAAGGAAGCAGCGGCTTCCTGCTTGGCGGTAGTAAATGCTTTTTCAACCTCTTCTTCTTTCCAAACCACGCGCATCCCTTTTCCACCACCACCGGCGGTAGCTTTTAAGATAACGGGGTAACCAATCTCAGCCGCCAGTGTTTTTGCATGGTCTACACCAGTCAGCAAATCTTTGCTGCCGGGTACTACCGGAACACCAGCCCTTATCATGGTTTCTTTGGCGGTAATTTTATCGCCCATGGCATTGATCATATCAGGCGTTGGCCCTATGAATTTGATGCCATGATCCAGGCATATCTGCGCAAACTTTGAATTCTCTGCAAGGAAGCCATACCCGGGATGAATACCATCTGCATTGGTAATCTCTGCCGCGGCCATGATATGTGGAATATTGAGGTAAGAATCTGCACTCTGGGGTTTGCCGATGCAGACTGCCTCATCGGCAAATTTTACGTGCAGGCTGTCTTTATCAGCAGTAGAATACACCGCTACTGTCTTGATACCCATCTCGCGGCAGGTACGGATGACACGCAGTGCAATCTCTCCCCTATTGGCAATCAGAATTTTTTTAAACATAAGAATACAAAATGTGGTAAATGTGAGGAATGTGATAAATGTGGAAATACACAAGCTTCATATTCACGTCATAGCAATAAATTACAGGAAAAATAAGCATTCCGGAGAAAGGAAAATACGCGTAAGCCATTTTCACATTTCCATATTCTCACATTTCCACATTATTTATATGGGTTCTACAAGATAGAGCGGCTGATCGTACTCCACCGGTGAGGCATCGTCTACCAGCACTTTTACCACTTTACCGCTTATCTCCGCTTCAATTTCGTTAAACAGTTTCATGGCCTCAATAATGCAAACCACTTTACCCGGAGTTATTTCATCCCCAACTTCTACAAATAAAGGTTTGTCTGGAGAAGCCCTGCGGTAGAAAGTGCCAATCATAGGGCTTTTTATAGTGATAAGGTTAGAAGCGGCGGGTACTTCTGCAGCGGGCTTTGCTTTTTCAGTTCCGGTGTTGGCGGCTGCGGGAGGAGGAGCCTGCTGCAGCATGGGCTGCTGGGCATATACCGGCGCGGCCGATATTACCTGCTGCACAGCTTCCTGTTTCTGTTTGATGACTATTTTGAATCCTTTTTCCTCTACCGAAATTTCTCCGATATTGGACTTGTTTATCAGACGAATCAGTTCCTGTATTTGCTTGAAATCCATATAGCTGATTTTTTCCAGTGAATAATGGGTGGCTAAGATAGGGTTATTTTAAATTTTATACTTTAAATTTTGTATTCCGCCGCCGCAGGGATGCCGGGCAAAAGTCATTTAAAATTTAAAATACAAAATTTACAATAAAAACTTAGTCTTTTACGCGCTCTACATACTCCCCTGTCTTTGTATTAATACGTATTTTTTCTCCCTCATTCACAAACAGCGGCACCATCACCGTAGCGCCGGGCTCTACCGTAGCGGGTTTCAGGGTACGGGTGGCAGTATCACCTTTCATACCAGGCTCGCTGTAAGTTACCAATACCACAATTTTATCGGGCAGCTCTACGCTCATGGGCAATTCGGTCTCTGTATTAATCAGTACACTCACCTGCTGTCCTTCTTTCAGGAACTGGGGCGCATCTACCATGGTTTCCTGCACCGTTACCTGCTCAAAAGTTTCATTGTCCATAAAACTGTAGCCGGTATCGTCTTTATATAAGTACTGGTAATCTTTTCTTTCTACACGAACGGGGTGAATATTGTCACCACTGTTCCATGTTTTTTCTATACTGCGGTTATTATCAACCCCTTTCAGCTTGGCCCATACTTTGGCGGCCGCGCGGGCGGTTTTGTTTTCACCAAACTCTATTACACTGTACAAGCTGCCGTCTAATTTGATAATCATGCCGCGGCTGATGTCTGATGTTGTTGCCATA
>JANPGT010000525.1:0-5638 GCA_031424135.1 Chitinophagaceae bacterium | reverse complement strand
TTCGAAGGGATTATTGGCAGCAGTCATTTACTGCTTAATGTATTTGATCATATAACACAGGTAGCCCCTTTTGATACCGCGGTGTTGATCCTGGGAGAAAGTGGTACCGGTAAAGAAAGGATTGCCGATTGCATACATAACCTTTCTCCACGTAAAGGAAAGCCACTGGTAAAATTAAATTGTGCAACATTACCTGCAACATTGATAGAATCTGAATTATTCGGTCATGAAAAAGGATCATTTACCGGTGCTACGGATAAAAGAACCGGTAAATTTGAACAGGCAAATGGTGGAACTATTTTTTTGGATGAGATAGGTGAAATGCCGGTTGACCTGCAGGTTAAACTTTTACGTGTGCTCCAGGAAAAAGAAATAGAACCCATTGGCAGCAGGTCATCAATAAAGATCAATGTTCGAATCATTGCAGCCACCAACAGAAATTTAGAAAAAGAAGTTGCAGAAGGCCGTTTCCGACTTGATCTTTATTACCGGTTAAATGTATTTCCCATTGAACTACCACCTTTGCGTGAACGAACCGAAGACATACCTGCCCTGGCAAATCATTTTATAAATTATTATAACCGAAAGGTTGGGAAAAAAATTACCGGTTTGTCAGATAAAGTTTTAAAAAATATGGTCGCTTATCCCTGGCCCGGAAATATCCGTGAGTTGGAGAATTTAATAGAAAGAGCTGTATTGCTCACAAAAGGAACAGTCATTGAAGATATCTTTCTTCCATCATTTCCAAAAACGGAGGTTAAAGATAGCCAGGATTCCCGCTTGAAAACAATTCATGAAAATGAACGGGATTATATAGCCAGTGTACTAAAAAAATGCAATGGAAGAATATGGGGTGCCGGTGGAGCTGCGGAAGTATTGAATATTCCTCCTTCTACATTAAAGTCCAAAATGAAAAAACTTGGAATTCGAAAAGGATCCAGCGAGTAAACACATAGTAGATTAATAAAGTAAAAGAGTGTCTGATAGTTTTAAACAAGTGCAAAGGAAAAAAATTGTCAATCAATTAGTACTATAGCGCATTCCGAAGCTTCCCATATTTTCCCTGATCTTGAAATTATATCTGCTATTTTAATTTAAAAAGTGCCCCTAACAATGAATGGTTTATTAACTGAATATTATTTCGCTGATATCTATTGAAACGATCAAAGGTTGCGGTAGCAAAGGCCTGTTATCCTCCATTCTTGCATAAACAAGTCTTTTAGTTGGCACCAAAATTCCTGATACTTCGGCATAGTTGTAAACATAATGTGCGGCGGCTGTGCCCCCCTGTATATCTACATTGTAGTCATGCCGTCTTATCAACCCATCACTGCCAATATAAAATACCTGGGTTGATGAATGGGTGGCAAAATGCCCTGGAAATCTCACTTCTAACCTCCGCCATACTTCGTTATTTTCTTCCCAGGGCTCCAATTCCAACACTTCAAATCCTGCTGATGAAAAAATAAACGGAGCATTAAAATAAGTCCACATTGCATAGCCGATAAAGTAGGTAAGCTGAAGCCTTGTCCATGGCGTTTCCGTAACATATCCTTTAAACGAAGCACGCGGATTATTTAATTCTTCTATGATTTTCCCTTCTTTATTTTCAATAGCCACCCGGTTTGAGTCAAACTGAGTATGCCAGTCAATATTGATGAAAGGATAGTGTGAAACAAATTGCTTTTTAAGATCCACGTCAACATGGATGTCATCCAGTATACCAGGATATCCTTTTAGTGACCACAGCTCACCGCCGCATTTCAAGCGGGCCGACATTTTATTTAACTGTTGCCAGCGGGATATTCCACCATGGGCGTCAATTGTCGAGTTTAATAGTTCGTTCATTGCTTTTATTTTACTTGTAACCAAATCACTGTTTGCTTTTTTATGGTCATCAATTTGATATCGAAAAATTTAAAAAAATGCTACTATAAAATTATATACAGTTACCAGCAGTCGCCAAATACCAAATGTATGAGGCAGGCGAAATAAGCCTTAGACCGGCACTACAGGAATTGAAATGTTTTTACAGTTTCGATTTGAAATTATTTTTGGGAAGAATGCCGCGCCGCAGATGAACTTCAAAACTTTTGTTTAGAATAAGGCTTCAGTTTACTAAATGTCTGTTTCAAAAACAACTTTGTCCGGTCAACCTGTTTAACACTTGACCTGGGGTCGCCGTTAGAATACTTTTGAAAAATAGAACAACATGAATTATCAGGCCGTAGGAGGTTTAAGCCAGTTTTTTAAGCTTTCATTTCGAATCGTTTCCGGTTTCAAAAATAGCTGCTTCGGTATTGATGTAATCCGCCATCGGGTCTTAATCATGAGGATCTTATTTTAAAAAAATAAAATATATATCTATGAATAATAGCAAAAAAAACTTCGCCAACAGAAGCATTAAAGCTGCAGCCGTGCAGATGAGTCCAGTACTGTACAGCCGTGAAGGGACTGTGGAAAAAGTGGTGAATAAAATTATTGAGTTGGGGAAACTGGGAGTCCAGTTCGCTGTGTTCCCTGAAACTGTGGTACCCTATTATCCATACTTTTCTTTTATCCAGACTCCCTACCAGATGATCACAGGTGTTGAGCATCTTAGGTTGCTTGACCAGGCAGTAACCGTCCCATCACCTGCAACAGATGCTATCGGCCAGGCCTGCAAAGAAGGTAGAGTTGTAGTTTCGATAGGCGTTAATGAACGTGATGGTGGAACCATTTACAACACCCAGCTTCTATTTGATGCTGATGGCACTTTAATCCAGCGACGCCGCAAAATAACACCCACCTACCATGAACGCATGGTCTGGGGCCAGGGCGATGGTTCGGGACTTCACGCCGTTGACAGCAAGGCCGGCCGTATTGGCCAGCTTGCATGCTGGGAACATTACAACCCATTGGCGAGGTACGCCATGATGGCCGATGGCGAACAGATTCACGCCGCCATGTATCCCGGTTCTATCTTCGGCGACCTGTTCACCCAACAGACAGAAGTCAATATCCGGCAGCATGCTTTGGAATCTGCCTGCTTTGTTGTCTGTTCTACTGCCTGGCTGGATGCCGATCAGCAAGCGCAAATCGCAAAGGATACTGGCGGAAACACCGGCCCAATTTCTGGTGGCTGCTTCACTGCTATCGTAGCTCCCGATGGCACGGTGATTGGAGAACCCATCACCTCAGGCGAAGGCGTCGTCATTGCCGATCTCGATTTTAAACTAATTGATAAGCGCAAGCAACTGATGGATTCCCGCGGCCACTATAGCCGTCCTGAATTACTAAGCCTTTTAATCGACCGGACCGCTGTTAAACAGGTTCACGAACGGGTTGCTCAACCCGATGTGTCCTTTGCCGAGGTTTCAGGAGATATTATCCCAACAATTTCCAATTCATAGACAAAAGAATCAAAAATGACAAAAACAAATATACAAGTCAAAAGAATCAGTGTTGTTTCAGACAATTCTTTCGAGGAGACGGTAAAAAGACTAACGGCTACGATTGGCCGTGCTGATCTGCGTGCTTTCCACGATTCAATTATGGAAGCGACAACCATTTACGCCATGGAAGAAGTCGTACGGGGAGTGATCGGATCCTCAGAACTGATGGAATTCGTGCGCTTTGACGCCGGGGAAATCCTGGGTAAGGAACATAGTGGAAAAGTGCCTAAGACAATCCGCTTCTTAATTGGAAACCCGATCATCATGAAAGCGATGGCAAAGACAGTTCCAGACGCAGCAGCATACGCACCTGTGACAATTCTCGTGGATGAGCGTGCAGATGGAGTACACTTATCATACGATTCTATGGAAAGCCTCATTGGTTCATATGGAAGTCCTTCTGCGCTCGAGGTCGCCATCAACCTTGATAAAAAGATCGAGCGGCTGCTCGAGACGGCGGCGTTATCAAACAAATAATGATATAGCAAACATTCAAGCAACGGCAAGTACTATCCCAACATTGCTGGAAATGAGAGGGTTATAAACTGGGAAACGCCCAACTCTTTAAGAGTCTTCCAATCTATAACTATAACGGGTATATGCATATTTGAAAGCCGCCTCACGCACTCCTGCACAAGCGGATAATTAAAGTGTAGTAAAAATCAGGCTAATACATTTCGAAATATTTCCCATTTCAAAATGACGACTTCGGGAATCAATTAGTCCGCTCCACCTGTTTCATCCTTGGAGATCGCCTGTTACCGGAGATAATTTTACATTATTATTTAAAAAAAATAAAATTTAAACAATGACAACAACAAAAAAAATCATTGCCAGCACAGTAATCAGCGGGGCAATGGCTCTGCAGGGTACAATCGCTGATGCCCAAGGCCCATCAAATACGGATCACCTATCCGGAGAGTCTATCCGTCCCTTCAAAATTCATGTACCGAATGAGGATCTTAAAGATCTACGCAAGCGAATAATGGAAACAAGATGGCCGGATAAAGAAACAGTTGCCGATCAGTCCCAGGGTGCAAAGCTTTCCAATTTAAAAGGACTAGCAGATTACTGGGGTAAAAATTACGATTGGAGAAAAGCAGAGGCAAAGCTAAATGCTTACCCACAGTTTATTACTACCATTGAAGGCATTGACATTCACTTTATCCATGTTCGTTCTAAAGAGCCCAATGCACTGCCAATCATTATAAGTCATGGCTGGCCGGGTTCTGTAATTGAATTACTGAAAATTATTGACCCTTTAACCAACCCTACAGCCTATGGTGGAAAAGCTGAAGATGCTTTTGATGTTGTCATTCCTTCATTACCGGGCTTTGGTTTTTCCGGCAAGCCAACCGAAGCTGGTTGGGGACTTGACCGCATTGCAAAAGCCTGGGCAGAGCTGATGAATCGTCTTGGTTACAAACGCTATGTTGCGCAAGGTGGCGATTGGGGTGCCGGCATTGTTAATTCGATGGGGCTCCAGGCACCTGCAGGATTATTAGGCATTCACAGTAATTTGCCGGCAACATTACCAAATGAAGCAGGCATGGCATTGGGAACCGGCATTGCACCGGAAGGGTTTTCTGAACAGGAACGTGCTGCTTTCAATCATCTTAGTAAATCGATCAAGGAAGGAGGTTTTACTTATAAGACTACGATGACTGCTCGTCCACAAGCTGTGGGTTACGGCCTGAATGATTCTCCTACTGGTCTGGCTGCCTGGCTTTTTTTACACCCTGGTTTTGCAAATTGGTCGTATGGTGCCGATCCAAAACAGTCTCCGGGAATTGATGATGTATTGGATAACATTTCGTTGTACTGGTTTACAAATACTGCAACTTCTTCAGCCCGGATCTACTGGGAAAACAGGAACACCGAAATTGTTAGTGCCGGTGCACAAAAGGCCAATTTGATAAAAATACCGGTAGCTATTACGGTATTTCCGGAAGATGTTTATACCTCTCCTGAATCATGGGCCCGTCGTGCCTATCCTAACCTGATTTATTTCCATATAGTAGATAAAGGAGGACATTTTGCAGCATGGGAACAACCGCAGCTTTTCACTGAAGAGATGAGGGCTGCTTTTAAGTCACTACGTTAGTTTGATCAAAGGGCAGCGCAGTAGATGCGCTGCCCTTTATTATTGTTGAGAATCAAAATGAAGAGCAACGATTAACGTTAAGATGACTTTTCAATATCAA
>JANPGT010000524.1:0-7642 GCA_031424135.1 Chitinophagaceae bacterium | reverse complement strand
TCCTGTGTAAAAAAATAGGTCAGCCATCGGTGATAGGAGAAATCATTGCCGGCATATTGCTGGGGCCTTCGTTTGCTGCCATGTATTTTCCTGAATTTTCGGCCTTTCTCTTCCCGGAAAAATCGCTGGGCAACCTTCAGTTCCTGAGCCAGATTGGCCTTATACTCTTCATGTTTGTGATTGGCATGGAGCTGGATTTAAAGGTACTGAGAAACAAGGCCCGTGAAGCGGTGGTGATAAGCCATGCCAGCATTATATTCCCATTTGCATTGGGTGTTACGCTGGCTTATTTTATTTATGCGCAGTTTGCGCCCGACAATGTAAAATTTCTTTCATTTGCTTTGTTCATTGGTATTTCCATGAGTGTTACCGCCTTTCCGGTACTGGCAAGAATAGTACAGGAAAGAGGGCTGTCAAAAACAAAACTGGGCACCATTGCCATTACCTGCGCAGCGGCAGATGATATTACGGCCTGGTGCCTGCTGGCAGCAGTGATTGCTGTTGTGAAGGCGGGTTCTGTGTTAAGCGCGTTTTATACCATCCTGATGGCGGCCGCCTATGTTTTCCTGATGCTGAAAATAGTACAGCCTTTCCTGAAAAAACTGGGCGATAAATATTCAAATAAGGAATCTTTCAGCAAACCGGTAGTAGCTATTTTCTTTATTACACTGCTGCTGTCTTCCTACGCTACAGAAGTTATCGGCATACACGCATTGTTCGGTGCCTTCCTGGCAGGCGTCATCATGCCTGCCAACACCAATTTCAGGAGCATCTTTATTGAAAAAGTAGAAGACCTGGCGCTGGTGCTTTTATTGCCCCTATTTTTTGTATTTACAGGGTTAAGAACGCAGATAGGATTGCTGAATGACTGGCAGCTCTGGAAAATATGCGGGCTGATTATTGCAGTGGCAGTAACCGGCAAGTTCCTGGGCAGCACGCTGGCGGCAAGATTCACAGGGCAAAACTGGCGGGAAAGTTTATCGATTGGCGCACTCATGAACACAAGAGGTTTAATGGAACTGGTGGTACTGAATATTGGGTACGACCTGGGCGTGCTGAGCCCCGAAATATTTGCCATGCTGGTGATCATGGCGCTGGTAACCACCTTCATGACCGGCCCCGCACTGGATCTCATCAACCGGTTTCTGCCCGGCAAGAAAAAAATCTTTATTCCGGCCAGCGAAGAGCAATCCGTTAAGTACAATATTCTTGTATCATTCAACAGCCCGGAGAAAGGCGTTTCGTTGCTGAAACTGGCCAACACACTGGTGAGAAAATCAGTAAGCAATGCGCACATTACCATGATGCACCTTTCGCCCAGCAATGAACTGAACCAGTTTAACCAGGAGGAGTACGAAAGGGAAAGCTTTGCGCCGGTAGAAAAGGAATCCAGGCGTTTACACCTGCCTGTGACCACCATGTTTAAACCTTCGCTGCAGATTGACAGCGAGATAAGCCAAACAGCCAATGCAGGTCATTTTGACCTGCTGCTGATTGGGATAGGCCGTTCCGTATTTGAAGGCACCCTGTTGGGGAAAATACTGGGATTTACTACTAAAATCATTAATCCCGAACGGCTCTATGAGACCATCACCGGTAAAGAAAAACTTTTTGACCATTCGCTGTTTGACGACCGCACCAAAAGCATTATCAAGAACGCGAGGGTGCCGGTAGGTATATTTATTGATAAAGACAGCACTAAAATTGAAAATATTTTTATTCCTGTATTTTCTATCAGCGATAGTTTTTTACTGATCTATGCACAGAAATTAATTCACAATAACAATGCACGGGTGGTAGTGCTGGACAGTACAGGCGTTATTAAACAAAATCCGGAAATGAAGGAAGCGATCCGTTCCATTGAGCAGATTGCGCCCAATCATATTGCCCTGTACAACGAAAACAAAATCAACAGGGATTTTTTGGGTGACCAGGACCTGATGCTTATCAGCCTCGACAGCTGGCGGAAAGCCGTGGAAACACAAAGTATATGGCTTCCACAAACGCCCTCCACCCTAATCATTAAACCATAAGGGCAGTTGCTGTTCATAGTTGAAACCTGTTACGGGAGATGATTTATTGAGGAGGATGCCGCAATACATTCACCTTCATAGCAGCAGCTCCCGTGCCCGATGGCAATCCCGAAAAAATAATTGTGTAAATACCCTGTACTGCAAAAGGGTAATTGGCCAAAGAAGCATATAGCTGCTGGGTACCCGTCTTTTTAATTTTTACTGTGTAGTTGCCCCCAGGGAAACCAATCGTATTAAAAGACTCTACCGCATCGGCCGTGGTAGTAGCACCAATAAATGCACCTGCAGTATCCAGCCGGATACTATCTGTAACACCGTTTACCAGCCATATATCAACGCTCGTGGCGGCATCAGGCACCAGTTTAAGTAAACGGTACTTCAATTGCGTCGTATCGGGCAGGGTAAGATCATCGCTTAATTGCAGGATACGCGCCGGCACCGCGCTGGTACTGGTATCAAACACAATAAAGCTGCTGCCTGCAGCCGCAGCTGTGTAAATATTCTTATTCAGCAATGCTGTAGTGCCCGCTTTAATAGTTACCAGGTTGGTGCCTGCTGGCAGCGCCACATAAGGAGAATCAGCTGTGCCCGAACTGGCACCCTGGGCAAGTGCAGTACTGATGGCAGCACCATCATTCCACGAAGCAGATACCGCAGGTAAAGACCAGCTGGCGTTGTAAAATAACACCTGCGCATTAAAGCTGTTTGTTTTTTTGCAGGCAACTGCCATGCATACGCCCATTCCTATCATCAGCAAAACATATTTCATACAGTCACTGCTTATTTATCGTAATTCATTTTAAAGGCAGAAAGGTCTGGCCGAACAGCACGCGGCCGCGTCAATTCATGCGCATAGATCAATTTACCCAGTTCTTTCATAAAGGGGAAACCAACGGTTTCATAGTCGTAATGATCATCATTCAGTACGCCATCCGCATTGCAATAAATCCTGGCGCTTAACATAAATTCAATCTTTTTATCAAAATCAACAATGTAGGCAATGTCCGTCAAGAAGCCGTAGGCATCGCCTACCTTATTAAATATACGGATGTTTGCTGGCAGGGATCCTTTCTCCGATCCATACAATAAAAATTTACAATATGCCGGCCAGTAAGCGTTGCTGTCTGCAGCGTAGGGCGGCGAAAGACTTTCGGTGGGCAGTTGCGACATATACTGCTTTACAAACCGGTAATCTTCTTCGGTAAAATTAAAGCGTTGCTGCTGTGGCACCGATTGCGGAAACAATACGCTGCGCAATACACCGGTTAAATCCTGCAGCGAAATACGGTTTTTCGAAGAGAAATCCATGGCATGCGGAATCAGCTGTCCGTTACTGTAATAAGCGTTGCCGGCAGAATCATTCCGCGCACTATACACCGTTTGGTTAAACTGAAGAGGTTGTTTATAGCGCACATTTCCGGAAGTATCATAGAGCCCGATGGGGTTGGTATGCCGGTTTTCATCGGGGCTCATACTGATTTGCAGGCGGTGCAAAATCTGTGCATCTGCATAGCCCATGCGGTGCAGCTTTTGGTTAATATACTGCTGCCCCATGAATTCATACAAACGGTTAAACGCATCGTTGTCGCTTACCAGGAATATTTTTTTTACATACTGCGCCACCGTGGGCCTTCCATCAATGGTGGTGGGATCATTGTACACCGGAGTCTGTTTACTATAGCCAGGTTCTGTTACCAATGTACTGTTTTTATCCAGTCCGGGCAGGCTTAATTCATGCAGTGCCTGCAGGGCCAGCAGTGCCACCGGCATTTTAACCGTAGAGGCAGGGTAAAAATAATCTGCCGTATCAATATTGAAGCTGTGCGGTGTAAATACAGGTTCATTGTTTGCCTTACGATCGATCTGCGTATAGAGGATCTGCACCTTCATGGCCTTCCGCTGCTGCAGCACCTGGCTGAAATAAGCGGGCTTTGACTGCAACAGCTTTTCAAGAAAACTATCTGTAGCGGCAACATTGCTGTCTGCCGGGTGTGGCAGCACCGCCGGGGCACCCACTATCTGTTTAGGTGCTTTGCACGCATATGCCAGCAACCATCCAACTACAAAAACAGTAAAACTGATTCGCCTGCTCATGGTCCAAAAATACGCAGTCTGCCATAAAAGGCAGCGCATAAAAAGACGATTGCTGCTGCGCCGGTGGTTACAACCATCGCTGCCAACTGTACCAATGCAGGTATTCCCCGATACATTTCTTTGTTTCATCTATATTTTTTTCAAGCCGGAAGCCGTCTGAATAATTTTATCAAAACAATGCTATGCAGTTATACTTCCGTTTTTTGAAATGCTGTTTGCTGTTGCACTGTATGCTTTCGGCCAGCAGCACTACTGCCCAGGCAGACAACCAGCAATGGTTGCCGGAAACAGGGGTTACTGCCAGCACAAAGAGAATATACAACGAAGCAGCAAGGTCATGGTATGGGGTGTACTATTCATCAGATACTTTGTATATCTGCATTACAGTAACCGACCAGTTGCAACAGAGAAAACTGGTGATGAATGGACTGGAAGTATGGATTGACCCTAAGGGGAAAAGAAATAAAAAAACAGGCATTTTATATCCATTCAGGGCGGTGAGCCACCAGGAAGAAAGGCTCCCGGAAGGAAAAACGCCTTCCCTTGCTGGCGGTGATACTCTCCAGGGCATTTCTGATCAGCTACCATCGCTTGAAAAGCAGCTTGCCCAACAGCACGAAATGCGGCTAACAGGGTTTAAGGAAGAACTGAACGGTGTCCAGAATAATTTTCATCCCTCCGGCATCCGGATGTCTTTTTCCTTCGTAAAGGATACACTACTGTGTCAGGCACAACTACCCATTAACACCCTGATTGAGCACCCGGACCTATATTCACGCTGGTCTGTGGGGCTGATAGAAAAAGGCAGTCCAATGACTTTTTTTGGGGGCGACCCCCTGCCGCCAGCCGGCACAGGAGATGGTATGATGCCGCCGCCCGGTCCTCTGCCACCCGGCGAAGAAGACGGAATGCGTATATTTGAAGACAATGCCATCTGGTTCAGGTTACCATTGCTTACTGCAGGCGTTGCAGAAAAAGGGGTAGCCGGCGGAACTGCCGGCAAAAACAAATAAAAAGGAAGAAAATTAATAAAGGCGCTAAAAAGACCCAACAATAAAAGCAGCAGCAACGTATGTAAAACAACCACAGCGCACTATAATTTACGTATTATTGCTCCAGCTGTTGCGTTGCTGATATGCTTGTTACCTGCTATTACCAGCCTGCATCCTTTTCCTTTTGCTGCTTATGAAAAAACCTGGTGCCCGGCTTAGCTGAGATACCCTTTTGGGTCAATGAAAACTTTTAACTTTTTCTCTTATTAAGTACGATTTATGAAATTGCTATCACCTGTTTTTCTCTTCATTGTAACTGTTTTTTTTACTGGCATGGTCAGTGGCCAGCAAACGGCCAAAATTGCTGCTGAGCAATGTGGTACCATGCAAACCCTTGAACAAAAACTGAAAGCCAGTCCGCAGTTACGCAAGCAATTTGAAGCAGAAAGAGCCCGTTTTAATAAGGCTGTGCAGGAGGGCATCTACAGGCTTTCTGCGGGGCAGCAACAACAAAACGGTAGCCGCACCGCGCTGGTAGTACCCGTGGTTTTTCATATTGTGCTCACCAACCCGGCCATTGTTACCGATGCGCAGGTACAGGCGCAGCTGGATACACTGAATAAGGACTTTGCGGGCCTCAACGGTGACTCAGTAAAGATTCCTTCCTATTTTAAACCACTTTTTGGCAAATCGGGCATACAATTCTGCATGGCCAGGCAAACACCTGCCGGGGAACCAACCTCGGGCATTGAACGCATTACCACCAGCCAGGCATCTTTTTTAAATACGGATGAAGGCGTTAAACATATTGCTTCCGGGGGCGCCGATGCATGGGACCCCGGCAGTTACTATAATATATGGGTGTGTGTACTGTCTAACGGCATTTTGGGATACGGCACCTTTCCGGGTACCGGCAACAGTAATGAACAGGGTGTGGCGTTTGACTACCGCTCTTTACCCGGTGGTTCTTATGCGCAATACAACGGGGGCAAAACCCTTACCCATGAAACAGGGCACTATTTCAATCTTTATCATATATGGGGCGATGACAGCGGCGCCTGCAACGGAACTGATTTTGTAGACGATACCCCCAACCAGGCCAACTCAAGTTCTACCTGCATTACAGGTATTAAGACAGATAATTGCACCACAGGGGGCAACGGTATTATGTACCAGAATTACATGGACTACACTTTCGACAACTGTCTTGTAATGTTTACCAACCAGCAGATAGCACGTATGGAAAGTTCACTGGTCAGTGAAAGGGCTTCGTTACTCACGTCCATTGGCTGCCAGTCGCCCATATTGTACAATATAGACGCACAGTTGAAATCGGTTAACCAGCCGGGACAGCGTATCTGCAATAATCCATTTACCCCTTCTATTACTATCCGTAACCGCGGTTCACAAACCCTTACTTCCTTAACAGTAACAACGGTGATAGACAATACTTCTTCTACCACCTACAACTGGACAGGCTCGCTGGAACAGCTGGCTTCCATTGACATTTCAGTGAATCCTGTTACCGTTCCCGCAGGTATTCATACCTTAAAAATTTATTTATCCAGTCCCAATAATACGGCTGATCAGAATACCTTAAACGATACGCTTTCCATAAGTTTTCAATACAATAATCCAGTAACAGCCGTCACTGAGGGTTTTGAAGGAAATGTTTTTCCGCCTGCGGGCTGGGACATTGTTAACCCCGACAAGGGCCTGAGCTGGCAAAAAGTAGTAGGCGTGGCCAAAACGGGCAGCAGCAGCGTAATGATCAATAACCTTAATTACAGTGCCGTGGGTCAGCAGGACTACCTGCGCCTGCCAGATGCTGTAATTGAAGGAGTCGATTCGGCCTTTTTCTCCTTCCAGGTGGCAGCAGCTACTTATACCGATATCAACACGGCAGGTAATAACTGGGATACGCTGGAGGTGATGATTAGTAAAGATTGCGGGGCAACTTATACCAGCCTGTATAAGAAATGGGGCCCCAACCTGGTGACGCATGCAGCGGCGCTTACCACTTCTTTTGAGCCTACAGCGGCAGAATGGAGAAAAGACTCTATTAATATCAGCAATTACATAGGCGCCGGGAAGTTTTTGCTGGCATTCAGGAACACGACGGGGTTTGAAAATAATATTTATATTGATGACGTAAACCTGCGCACGGTAACAGTTAACCCCAACCTCAAAGCCAGGGGCTTCCTGGTAACACCCAGCCCTACCACCGGCCTTGTAGCAGTGCAATTTTACCCGCAGCCAACCGATGTAAAGGCCATTGCGGTATTCAATATGAGCGGACAAAAAATAGCAGAGACCATACCCAACGGCCAGTCAAATTATTACACACTCAACATTACACACGCCGCTGCCGGCGCCTATATGGTAAGGGTTGTGATGGGCAATAATGTGGTGGTGAAGAAGATTATAAAGTATTAAGTAATAAGTTCTAAGTAATAAATATCAGTAACGCAGCCAATAAAAATAGCCAACAACCATCCTCCGTTACGCCGGGCAAACGGACAA
>JANPGT010000523.1:0-6018 GCA_031424135.1 Chitinophagaceae bacterium | reverse complement strand
GTTTCCTGCGCTTTTTTGCCGGTGATATTTTTATTTCTAAGATCGATAAGCATTAAATGATTGTCCGTTCCTCCGCTGATAAGGTTGTAATCTTTTTTTACAAGTGCAGCGGCCATTTTTTGTGCATTCAATTGAATTTGCTTTGCGTAACCAGTGAATTCATCGGTAAGAATTTCACCAAACGAAATTGCTTTTGCAGCTATGATATGTTCCAGCGGTCCGCCCTGTGTGCCGGGAAACACAGCCATATCAAGCAAGTTGCTCATCATCCTTATTTTACCTTTCATGTCTTTTAGCCCGAAAGGATTTTCAAAATCTTTCTTCATCAGTATGATGCCACCGCGGGGGCCGCGCAGGGTCTTGTGCGTAGTAGAGGTTACAAAATGGCAATGTTCAAAAGGCGAATTCAGGAGTTTTTTAGCGATTAAACCAGCCGGGTGCGCCATATCGCACATTACAAAAGCACCTACTTCATCAGCTACTTTGCGGATGCGGGCATAGTCCCAGTCGCGGCTGTATGCAGAGGCGCCGCAGATAATCAGTTTTGGTTTTTCCTTCCTGGCCTGGGCTTCCAGCATTTCATAATCTACCAGGCCGGTTTCTTTTTTCACACCATAAAAAAATGGCTGGTAAAGTTTACCGCTGAAATTCACCGAAGAGCCATGGGTTAAATGGCCGCCCATGCTGAGGTCCAGTCCGAGTATTTTGTCACCAGCCTGTAAAATGGCCAGCAGAACGGCTGCATTGGCCTGCGCGCCGCTGTGGGGTTGTACGTTGGCGTAATCGCAGTTGAATATTTGCTTAAGCCGGTCGATGGCCAGCTGTTCTGTTTGATCTACTATTTCGCAACCTGCATAATAGCGGCGGCCGGGGTAGCCTTCTGCATATTTATTGGTCATTACACCACCCATGGCCTGCATCACCTGTAACGATGTAAAGTTTTCAGAAGCAATCAATTCTATTCCATGGCGCTGGCGTTCCAGCTCCTGCTGTATAAGGTCAAAAACTATATTATCTCTTTGCATGGCGCAAAAATAGGCGAACTATGAATAAAAGAAACAAAGGCGGCTGTTTTGATGAAAGAATTATTGGTAACATGCAGTATATCATTGATTTGCCGGACAAGGTTTTCCAGATCAACATCCGTCCGGTTAGAGAAAATAAGTATCATATAGCCGGTGGAAGGAAGGGTAAAAACCATGGCCCTGAATCCGCCGTTGGACCCGGTATGGTAAACCGCTTTACCGTTGATAAACCAGCCATATCCGTAAGAAAGCTGCTGCAATGAGTCGATACTGAATTGTGGCGAACGCAGCTTTCCTATCACCTGCCTGTTGGCCGGCATTGGTAGCTGTAATGACTGCCACCATTGCAGGTATTCCTCTGCAGATGTATAGATACCGCCATCGCCTTCGGTGGAAAAGAAAACAGATTCAGCTGCATCCAGTTTGGTAAAACTGGTTTTACTGCTGTCATACGCATACCCATAAGCGCTGTTGGCAATGGGCTTCCTGGTATCCAGTACCACGGAATGCTGCATTGATAAGGGGTCGAAAATATTTTTTTTGACATAGTCGTTGTACCGCATACCGCTTATCTTTTCGATGATGAGCGCCAGCAGGCAGTAGGCAGTATTGCTGTAGCGGTATTTTGTGCCGGGGGTAAAATAGGTGCTGTCAATTTTTTTTACGGCATTCAGCACATCATTATCCGTAGCGTGGGTAACAACGCGGGTATCTGTAAAGGCGTAATGATCAATGATGCCCGAACTATGCGTCAGCAATTGCTGTATCGTTATCTGTTTGCCTGTCTTTGCAGCAAAATCAGGAAAATATTGTATCAGTTTGTCCTGCAGCGAGCATTTTTTTCTTTCCGCCAGCTGCACAATACAGAAGGCGGTGAACTGTTTTGTTAATGAACCAATATTTAGAAGTGTATTGCTGCCCATCTTTTCTTTCCCGTTCAGCCTTGCCAGGCCATAACTTTTCTTGAAGATCGTTTGCCGGTTTTTGTTAATAAGCACCGTAACACCCGGGGCCCCGGCTTTGTAATAAGTTCGTAATAAGGAGTCTATGCTTTTTGCATTGTCCTGGCAATATAAACTCGCCGTGCATACTAAAAAGAGTACAGGGAAAATGATATATTTCATATTGTTCCGTTTTTGAAAGAATTGGGTAATGTAGTATTAATAAAAGCCAATTTAAATTAAGCAGGAAAACATAAAATACCCTACTTTCATGCACTTTTATGCAGGTAAATTTTGCTGTGTTGCAGCAGGCTGTCTGCAAAGTTCAGAACTGGCTGTTCCCGGAGTTGAAAAGAACCAGGTGTAACAAACACAAACATGAAAGCAATTATTCCAGTAGCTGGAGCCGGCACCAAGCTTCGCCCGCATACATATACACAGCCCAAGGCATTAATACCGCTGGCGGGTAAAACAGTGCTGAGCATCATTGTAGAGCAATTACACGATGCGGGCATCACCGAATTTATTTTCATCATTGGCTACCTGGGCGATAAGATCCAGGATTATGTGCGCGAAAAATATCCCTACCTGCAAAGTCATTTCATACACCAGAACGAGCGGCAGGGGCTGGGACACGCCATCATGCTTACCAAGGATATTGTAGGCGAAGATGAAGTATTTATCGTGCTGGGCGATTCTATCTGCGAGTACAATGTGGAAGAAGTGATGCAGAACCAGTATTCTATGGTGGGCGTCAAAAAAGTGGACGACCCCAGGGCTTTTGGTGTAGCAGAAATGACAGAGGAGGGCTTTATCAGCAAAGTGATTGAAAAGCCACAGATACCAAAATCAAACATGGCGCTGGTAGGTATCTACCGCATCAAAGAGTCAGGGGCATTGTTCAACTGCCTTGACAATAATATCCGCAATCAGGTAAAAAGCCGAGGTGGTGAATATAACCTGACAGATGCATTGGAGTGCATGATACAAAACGGTGTAAAAATTCAACCTTATAAAGTACAGAACTGGTTCGACTGCGGACGGAAGGAATCGCTGCTGGAAAGTAATGCCACGCTGCTGAAGAAATTCGGACACCTGATTGCAGATGATCACCAGTTTGAAAATACCATTATTATTCCACCGGTAAGTATTGCGGCCGGCTGCGATATCAAAAACTCTATTATCGGTCCCAATGTGGCCATTGGTGAAAAAGTGAGCATTAACTATTCTATAGTAAAGGATTCTATTATCGGCACTTTTGCCAACCTGCTGGATATTGTGTTAACCGATTCGTTGATTGGCAGCGATACACAGGTAAAAGGAGAAAGCCGCAGCCTGAATATTGGTGATAATACGGAGATAGATCTTGGGAAAAGCTGAACCCAGTACCCCTTACCCCCTGAAGGGGGAATTTGATCTCGTTAAGATGCATTCGTTTTAAAATATTGTGCTGTTTTTTTAACCCTGAAACTGCGTAATAGCTTTTCACTTGGTCGCGGACACCGAAAAGGGAATTATGATTGCTATTGCTACCCCTTTTAGGAGATACACTGTTTTATCCAGCACTTATGCTAAGTTGAAAAGATCCTTCGTGAGGCCGGGACAATTAAGAAAAAATCGTTTCAGAAATAAAGAACATTAACCAAACGAAATCATGTCACGGAGACTAACATTCCCCCTTCAGGGGTTTGGGGGGTCTTATCCAAACAAATCGCTGCTCAAATAACGGTCGCCCCTGTCGCAGGCAATAAACACAATTATACCGCTGCTTAATTCTTTGGCCAGCCGGATGGCGGCAGAAGCGGCACCACCACTGCTCATACCCGCAAATACGGCTTCTGTTTTGGCCAGCTGCCGGGTCATGTCTACCGCTTCCTGCTGAGAAATATCCATAATGCGGTCAACTCTCTTGGGATCAAAAATCTTGGGCAGGTAAGCCGCGGGCCAGCGTCTGATGCCCGGTATAGAGGCATCTTCGGTAGGTTGGCAACCTACAATCTGTATGGCCGGATTTTTTTCTTTCAAAAACATGGAAGTACCCATAATAGTTCCCGTGGTACCCATGGAACTTACAAAATGAGTGATACCGCCTTCGGTATCTTTCCAGATCTCCGGACCCGTGGTTTTATAATGCGCCAGGTAGTTATCCGGATTGGCAAACTGGTTCAATAAAAAATAATCGCCACTGGCGCCTTTTTCCTCTGCGTAGTCGCGGCAGGTTTCTATATTTTCCAGCAGGGTTACTTTGGCACCAAACGCTTCCATAGTAAGGGTGCGTTCGCGGGTAGAGCTGGAGGGCATCACCAGTTCAATTTCCAGCCCGTACAAACGTGCAATCATGGCCAAGGCAATGCCGGTATTGCCACTGGTGGCTTCCACCAGTTTGGTGCCGGGCTTAATATCGCCCCGCTCTACAGCGCTTCTTATCATGTTCAGCGCAGGCCTGTCCTTTACACTGCCACCGGGGTTATTGCCCTCCAGTTTGGCATAAAGGCGTACAGCCGGATTGGGATTCAGTTTTTTGATTTCTACCAGGGGCGTATTGCCCACCAAGTCTAATACACTGGCCATATTTACATAAATGAACTGGTCTCACCTTCGGTGCTGACCGGTATGTTGTAATTTAATGTGTCAATTTTCTTTCTGTAATTTCTATTTCTGCTTTGTGGTATACGGCAGAGTAGGGCTGTACGCTTTTGGTAAGCCACACATTGCCACCAATAATACTATGGTGGCCTATAGTAGTGTCTCCGCCCAGTATAGTAGCACCGGAATAAATAATCACATAGTCTTCAACAGTAGGATGCCGTTTGGTAAAGGCCATACTTTTATCAACGCTGAGTGCTCCCAGGGTAACCCCCTGGTAAAGTTTTACGTGGTTGCCTATTTTACAAGTCTCGCCAATTACGGTGCCAGTGCCATGATCAATATACAGGTGCTCGCCTATTTCTGCGCCGGGGTGAATGTCTATACCTGTTTGCGAATGCGCATATTCTGTGAGTATGCGCGGCAGCAGGGGAATATCCAGTTTCAGCAAAGCATGTGCGATGCGGTAAAAGCAGATGGCAAAAAAGCCAGGATAGGTACGGATGACTTCAAACTCACTTTTTGCAGCAGGGTCGCCTTCGGCAATAGCGGTTACATCTGCGTTCAGCAGGCGGTAGATCTCTGGTAATTGTTCAAAAAAGGTTTTTGCTTTAATGCGGTTATCGCAGTTTTGGCACTCTTTGGTACTTTCTAATATCGTAACCAGGCTGCTTTCCAGTTGCTGGAAGGCAGCTTCAAACTGGAGGGGCGTAGAGAAAAACTGCTTTGATAATTCCGGGTATAGCAGCCGCACTACCTGCAATGCCCAATCTGTAATTACGCTGTTGGGCGGCACATCTTCCGTTTGCTGCTGTTTGTTGAAAATAGACTGAAAAAACTGCTGGTTCATAGTGAGCGTTCAATTGATGCTGTAATAATAATTAAGGGCCGGATAATTTGTAAAGTTGCAGTTTTTTTGCCGGAGTGATTGTATTGCAGCAGACAATTTACGTTTAGGGGCTAAAAACGCTTTGGACGCTAAAAACAGCGGCGTGAACGGGAATGGTTTGAACAGGGAGTAGCGGGACAGCAAAAAGCCAGGTAAAATGATTTGTATTCATCAACTTACCCGGCAGGAAATATATTTTGAAGCGGAACCCTTATTTAAACGTAAACGCAAATGAAATGGAATTGGCGTAGAGTTCGGTGGATTGTGTGTAATGCCCGAACCGCACATCCATTGCATTAAAATGCTGGGTAAGTATGCCTTTTGGAGGTGCCAGGTGCAATCCCGCACCAATAAACTGGCTGGTAAGCTTACTCAGGGAATAGTTACTGGAATAATATTTATCGACTGCAGTATGTGTGCCATAGGCGCCAAAATATTTTGCCGCGCTCTGCGTGTAATAGCGGTAAAAAGGGGCGATGGAGAAGAAAGAACCAATCTTCACCGGCACTTCCAGCTCTGCCGTATGGGCGCTTAATCCCCAGCTGTCTGTATAATAACGGTAATAACTCCTGATGAC
>JANPGT010000522.1:0-14442 GCA_031424135.1 Chitinophagaceae bacterium | reverse complement strand
CCCAGACCCCCAGCCTGGTGCGCTACCGGCCTGCGCTACGTCCCGATTTTTTTTCCATAAAGAGACAGGGCATGCCCTGTCTCTGCCCGCTGCTATCCGCCGGGTGGCAAATGTACAGCATTCTTTCAAATTTCGAAATTCAAAAACAACCATTATCTTCGCACAACTCATTTACAATGAAGTTTCTACTAAAACAGGTTTACATAACCGACCCACATTCGCCACAGCATCGTTCCCGCAAAGATATTTTGATTGTTGACGGTGTCATCAGTGCCATAGCTGATTCCCTGCAGGAAGCCGCCGATCTGGTGGTAGAACAGCCCGATCTGAACGTTTCGCCGGGCTGGGCCGACGTTTTCAGCCATTTTTGCGACCCCGGTTACGAGTACAAAGAAACCCTGCAAACCGGCGCAGCTGCCGCAGCAGCAGGTGGCTTTACGGCCGTCTTTGTTATCCCCAATACCAAACCGGTGATAGACGCCAAATCACAGGTAGAATACGTTGTGCAGCAATCAAAATCACTGCCGGTACAGCTCATTCCCCTGGGCGCCATCACCAAAAACGCAGAAGGCAAAGAACTGGCAGAAATGTACGATATGAACCGCAGCGGTGCCATAGCGTTCAGCGACGGCCTGAATCCCCTGCAGCCAGCCGGCATCCTGCTGAAAGCGCTGCAGTATATAAAATCATTCGATGGCGTCATCATCCAGATACCAGACGATAAAACCATCGCCCCGCATGGCCTGATTCATGAAGGATTGGTATCTACCCGGCTGGGACTGCCCGGCAAACCCATGATGGCCGAAGAACTGATGGTGGCCCGCGATATAAAACTGGCCCGCTATGCAGACTCAAAACTGCATTTTACCGGCGTCAGCTCACCCAAATCGCTGGAGTATATTAAAAGAGCCAAAGACGCAGGCATTAAAGTAACCTGCTCTGTTACTCCTTATCACCTGGTTTTTTGTGATGAAGATTTATATACCTACGACACCCACCTGAAAGTTAATCCACCGCTCCGCTCGCGGCAAGACATGCTGGCCCTGCGCCAGGCAGTGGAAGATGGTACCATCGATTGCATCGCCACCCACCATATTCCGCAGGATTGGGACAATAAAACCTGCGAATTTGAATACGCCAAAAGCGGTATGATTGGCCTGCAAACCTGTTACCCGGTATTGAAAACCACCCTGCCGCATGTAAGTGAAGAAAGATGGATTGAATTACTCAGCCTGAACCCGCGCAGCATTTTTGGCCTGCCCCAGCCCACCATACAGCAAGGGGCTGTAGCCAACCTTACGTTGTTTCAACCTTCTGCCAGCTGGGTGTTTACCAAAGACCAGGTAAAATCAAGATCACAGAATTCGCCTTTTATAGACAAACCCTTTACCGGCAAGGTGGCCGGTATTGTTAACGGAGATAAGCTGGTGCTCAACAACCGCTGATATGGAAAATAAAATCACTTCGCACTTACTCAAGGGCGTTATTATAGTAGGAATATTAATAGTGCTTGACATAGTGCTGCAAAAAGCCTATTCCACCGTTCCTGACGGGGTGCGTTATATGAGCCGCCTGGTCATCTGTTTTGTGGGCGTACTGGGAGGCTGTATTTTATACATGAAGCAAACCGGCGGCGCACCTTCTTTTGGAGAAGTGTTTTCGCACGGATTTAAGACCACGGCGGTGGTTGCTTTTTTCATGGCGCTATACACCTTTATAGCAGTAAAATTTATTTATCCGCCGCCCGGCGCTGCCGAAATGGAAGCCGCCGTAAAAGCCATTGAACAACAGGGCAGCGCATTGCACGAAGAAGCCCGGCAGCTGGCCGCCAAAGCAGCCGAAAACCGCTGGATTATATACGTATCACTCTCCATCTTTGCATCGCTGATACCCGGACTGCTGGGTTCCCTGGCGGGAGGGGTGATAGCAAAAAAGAATCAGTAATTTCAATACTATTTATAAAGAACCACGCTGATGGATTTGTCGATTGTAATACCACTTATTGATGAGGCAGAATCTTTACCGGAACTAACGGCATGGATTGAACGGGTAATGCAGGAAAACCGGTACAGCTACGAAATTATTTTTGTAGACGATGGCAGCAGCGACAATTCATGGGAAGTAATCCAGCAACTGAGGGCTGCCAACCCCAATATTAAAGGCATCAAATTCCAGCGCAACTATGGCAAATCGGCCGGCCTCAACGAAGGCTTCCGCGCAGCTACCGGCGATGTAGTGATTACGATGGATGCGGATATGCAGGACTCGCCCGACGAAATTCCGGAACTGCGCCGCATGGTGCTGGAAGACAAATTTGATTTGGTGAGCGGGTGGAAAAAGAAACGCTTCGATAATACACTTACCAAAAATATCCCATCAAGGTTTTACAATGCCATGACCAGGCGAATGTCTGGCATCAAACTGCACGATTTCAACTGCGGACTCAAAGCCTACCGCAAAAACGTGGTTAAAAGCATCGAGATATACGGTGATATGCACCGTTATATTCCGGTACTGGCAAAATGGAGCGGGTATAAAAAAATTGGCGAAAAAGTGGTAGAACACCGTGCCCGTAAATTCGGCACTACCAAATTCGGCCTCAGCCGGTTTATTAATGGCCCGCTTGACCTGGCTTCCATCATGTTCGTAGGCAAATATGGCAAACGGCCCATGCATTTCTTCGGTCGTTGGGGCTCTATTTGTTTCGGACTGGGTTTTGTCATCCTGGTATACCTTATCATTTCGCGTTTAATGCACCCTGAAATAGGCCTTAGCAACCGGCCACCTTTCTACATTGTACTGGCAGCCATGGTCATTGGCTCGCAATTATTCCTGGCGGGCTTTATCGGCGAAATGATCTCCCGTAATTCTCCCGGCAGAAATTTTTATTTGATAGAAGAAAAAGCCGGGCTTGACTAATTACGAATGTGGAAATGTGATAAATGTGGTAAATGAAGGCTGCCGCACTTGTCAGTTGCATAAAAATCAATAAAAATGAAACCGCAAAAACATACCTATATGCCGGGCAAAAGTATTTCCACATCTCCACATTTCCACATTTTCACATTTTCCGGCATTTCCACATTTTCACATTTCCACATTTCCACATTTTTTCTTTGATTAAGTCTATTGTGATATTAGGCCCCGCCCATCCCTTTCGCGGAGGAGGCATCACCACTTTCAATGAGCGGCTGGCCACTGAATTTCAGCAGCAGGGCTACCATGTTACTATCTACAATTTTTCATTACAATATCCAGCGTTTTTGTTCCCCGGCAAATCGCAATATTCCACAGAACCGGCACCGGCACATTTAACAATTTTACCGAAAGTAAATTCCATCAACCCGTTTAACTGGGTCAAAGTTGGCAATGAACTGAGAAAATTACAGCCCGACTTAATCGTGGTGCGGTATTGGTTACCCCTGATGGGCCCGGCATTGGGCACCATACTGCGGAAAGTGAAAAAGAATGGCCATACAAAAGTGAGTGCCATTACAGACAATGTAATACCGCACGAAAAAAGACCGGGTGATATACCGTTTACCCGTTACTTTCTACGCCCCTGCGATGCGTTTATTACCATGAGCGCAAAAGTGATGAAAGACCTTAAAACCTTTGAACCCAATAAACCCGCCCTGCAGGTAGCGCATCCGCTGTACGATAATTTTGGTGCCCCCATTTCCAGGGAGGAAGCCAGGGCAGCATTAAAAATTAAAAATGAAGAATTAATAATACTCTTTTTCGGATTCATCAGAAAATACAAAGGGCTGGATTTACTGCTGGAAGCATTGGCTATTTTAAAATTCAACATTCAACATTCAACATTTAAAATGCCCCTGCTCCTAATAGCCGGAGAATTTTATGAAGACGAAAAAATATACCAGCAAAAAATAGATGAACTCGGTATCCGCGATAACCTTATCCTGGAGACACATTTTATCACAGACAGTGAAGTGAGGAACTATTTCTGTGCGGCAGATGTGGTGGTGCAGCCTTACCGCAATGCCACCCAGAGCGGGGTAACACCCCTGGCTTATCATTTTGAAAAGCCTATGATAGTTACCAATGTGGGTGCCCTGCCAGACTATGTGCCGCATGGCAAAGCAGGCCTGGTAGCAGAACCCACCGCAGCCGCACTGGCAGCCGCCATACAGGAATATTTTCAATTAGGCGAAGGGCATTTTTTACCCCAACTTCGCGAAGAGAAGAAGAAGTATTCATGGCAGGTACTCACACAAGAAATCATTATTCTTGCTCAAAATGTGAGGAATGTGGGAATGTGATAAATGTGGAAATGAAATACATGGAGGGGCGGATCTATATGTCCACCTTGAATATAAATTGTGCCGGGAAATAATGATGTAATTCCGCATAGAGAAAATCAGAAATCAAAAAATCAGAAATCAGAAATTTCTTCATGATCTACAGAAGCAAAGCACCTTTACGCATAGGCCTTGCCGGTGGTGGTACCGATGTTAGTCCCTATGCCGATCTATACGGTGGGGCCATCTTAAACGCCACAGTAAGCCTGTATGCCTACGCCAATATAGAACCCCTGCAGGAAAATGCCATCATACTGCAGGCGCTGGATCGCAAAGAAGAAAAAAGGTTTGAGTGGGCCAGCGAACTGCCCATAGACGGCACCCTGGATCTGCTGAAAGGCGTTTACAACCATGTGCAGCGCAGTTATGGCATGCCGCTGACCGGCTTCCGCCTCAGCACCTTTGTAGATGCACCCGCCGGTAGCGGCCTCGGCACCTCATCCACCCTGGTAGTCGCCATCCTGGGTGCTTTTGCAGAAATGTTCCGCCTGCCGCTGGGCGAATATGATATTGCCCACCTGGCTTACCAGATAGAAAGAATCGATCTGCAGATGGCAGGCGGCCGCCAGGATCAATATGCTGCTACTTTTGGAGGCGTTAATTTCATGGAGTTTTATGGAGAAGACAAAGTAATTGTAAACCCGTTGCGCATCAAGCAGCAATACCTGTTTGAACTGGAGAACAACCTGCTGCTGTATTACACGGCTACCAGCCGCGAGAGTGCTAAGATTATAGAAAAGCAAAGCAGCAACGTAGTAAACAAACAGGCCAAATCCATTGAAGCTATGCACCACCTGAAGCAGCAGGCGCAGATGATGAAAGAAGCCCTGCTGAAGGGCCGCCTGCACGAGATTGGCGAGATACTTGACTATGGCTTCCAGCAAAAACGCCAGATGGCCGAAGGTATCAGCAACAGCTTAATGGAGGAAATCTATGAATGCGCTAAAAAAGCCGGCGCCACCGGGGGCAAGATTTCTGGCGCAGGCGGCGGCGGTTTTATGATATTTTATTGTCCGGACATCAGCAAGTACAAAGTACAGGAAGCACTGAAACAGTTTGGCGGTTATTGCCAGCCCTACAGGTTTACGGAACATGGGCTTACTACGTGGACGATTTGAGCCGGGAATTGGGGTTTGTTATTGGAAATTGGCCCTTAACACAAGATGCCGTAGACAACTTCAGGCACCTTGTAATAAAAGCCTAATTCCTGCTCCCTAATTCCCAATTCCCTGCCCTCTACACTATATTTGCACTTTATTTACAACGATGGAAATGAACAAGATCAAAAGTATTATTGAGGAGTCTGTGGCGGTAAAAAATGCCATCCTTGCCAATGAAGAGATGCTGAAGCATATTGATGAAATCACCGATATCACCGTAGCTTCCCTGAAAAAAGGCGGACGCGTCTATTTCTGCGGCAATGGCGGCAGTGCGGCAGATGCACAGCACCTGGCAGCAGAGTTCAGTGGCCGTTTTTACCTTGACAGGGATGCGCTGCCCGCAGAAGCCCTGCACTGCAATACTTCTTACCTTACAGCAGTTGCCAACGATTACAGCTATGATGTAATATATGCCCGCCTGGTAAAAGGGCTGGCACACAAAGGCGATATACTGGTTGGATTATCTACCTCGGGCAATTCAGTCAATATTGTAAAAGCGTTTGAAACTGCCCGCGAAAAAGGCGTTGTTACCGTAGGATTTACCGGTGCAGGCGGCGGCAAAATGAAAGCACTGAGCGACTACCTTTTTGATGTACCTTCTAAAAATACGCCACGTATTCAGGAAAGCCATATCATGATTGGCCATATTTTCTGCCAACTGGCAGAAGAAAGATATTTCACTCCGGCTAAGTAAAGCCATTTGTTCAATACTATTTCTAATTCAACAATCAATTTGCCTGCGGGCCGAGGTATGGAGATCAAAGAAGCAATCATTCTGGCAGGTGGCCTGGGTACAAGACTGCAATCCGCAGTGCCGGATTTACCCAAATGCATGGCGCCTGTAAATGGACGCCCCTTCCTGGCGTATATCATAGATTACTACAGCCAACAGGGCATTGAAAAATTCATTTTCGCGCTGGGTCATAAACATACAGTCATCACTGCATGGCTGCAAAAAGAATATCCAGCGCTGAAAATGCAGACCGTGATAGAAAGGGAACCCCTGGGCACCGGGGGCGCTATTCAATTGGCGGCAGAAAAAGTAAACGGAAAAGACGTCCTTATCCTTAACGGCGATACTTTGTTTAAAGTAGACTTGAAGGCATTGGCTGCTTTTCATAAGCAGGCCGCGTCTGCCTGTACATTGGCACTAAAACCAATGGTTGATTTTGACCGTTACGGCGTGGTGGAAACAGAGGACGATGGCCGCATCAAAACCTTCAAAGAAAAGCAGCATTACCCGCATGGATTAATCAACGGCGGTGTGTATATTCTAAACACCGGCAGGTTCAGGCAACAGAAAAGACCAGAGAAATTTTCTTTTGAAAAAGATTACCTGGAAAGATCATTCTCCGCCATGCCCATGTATGGCTGTGTGCAGGAAGGTTATTTTATAGATATAGGTATACCGGAGGATTTTGAGCGGGCACAGAAGGAGGTAACGGAACTTGGAAATTAGGCATTAGGGACTGGTAATTGGCCCTCAACCGGAAAACCTGTATTTCCACACCCCCCTACCATAACTTGACAAAAATAAAAGACAAGCCCGGATTTGCGATGGCTGCAGCACTTAAAGCCCAATTCCCAATTCCTTATTCCCAATTCCAGCAAATCTCTATAAAAGAACAAAACACCCAACCATAACCATGCTCGATTTGAAAACCATAGACCGCTCCTGGACATTATTTCTTGACCGCGACGGCGTACTTAACCACGACAAAGTAGGCAGCTATATTTTTAACACTGACGAATTCAGGTTTTACGATGGCGTAACCGATGCGCTGAAAACCTGTAACCGTTTGTTTGGTAATATTGTAGTAGTCACCAACCAGCGCGGCGTGGGCAAAGGATTGATGAGTGAGCTGGACTTAATGCAGATACACAATAAAATGCTGCAGGAAGTGGAAGCTGCAGGTGGTAAAATTGACGCTATCTATTATGCCACTTCGCTGGACAATGACCACCCTGAGCGCAAACCACATCCCGGTATGGCCATGAAAGCGCAGGCCGATTTACCGGATATTGATTTCAGCAAATCCATCATGATAGGCAACAATATCAGCGATATGGAATTTGGCCGCAATGCGGGTATGCACACCGTATTCCTGCTTACTACCCAGCCCAACCTGCCACTGCCCCACCCTGCGATTGATCTGGCTTTTAACAGCCTGTTAAAGTTTACAGAAGCACTGCCCCTGGTATAAAATTTATCGTCTGTATTTACGTTGAAGGCACAGGTCGTGAAAACCCCCGTCTGAGGTCCTCCGCTGACGGACAATTATTGACAACGTCAAACAGACATCATTAATTCGGTCAGACGGGGACGTCAGACCGGGGATTCCAGCGTTAACGACTGCTTTATTGTAACTTAGCTATACATTAACAAAACATGAACAAGTTTACATTCTTCTTTATAATTCTTCTTGCAGTAACCTTGGTCGAACCCGCAGATGCGCAACGGATCAGTGGCACCGACAGAAAAATGCTGATCAAAAAGGAAGACTCGCTGAAAGTATATGCAGACAGTATGATCAACGCCGAAAGAGCCGGCAAACGTTTTCTGAGTGACAGCCAGTTTGTTAAAACACTGGTGCGTGCCCTGAAAATCCCCCAATCCTTCTTTTACCGTTTTGATTCACTGCCTACCGTATCAAGATTGTATCCACCAGACAGCAGCTTCCGCATTTTTACCTGGCAGCTGAAAAAAGACGAGTACATGTATTACCAGAAAGGTGCCATACAGATGAAAACACCCGATGGATCGCTGAAACTTTTCCCGCTTTTCGATGCCTCTATGTTTACCGGCAAACCGCAGGATTCTGTACGTACAAAAAGAAACTGGATTGGCGCTATTTATTACCGCATCATTCAGAAAGAGTTTAACGGCAAGAAATATTATACCCTGCTGGGCTTCGATGATTACACGGTGAGCAGTAACCGCAAATGGATGGAAGTGCTGAGTTTTGATGAAGCGGGCGAACCTGTTTTTGGTGGTCCCGTCATCAGTTTTAAAGACGATACGGCCAAAGTAAAACCCGTACTGAACCGCTTTTCGATAGAATACAAGAAGGAAGCCCGCACCCAGTTTAATTATAACCCCGAGATGGATATGATCATTTACGATCACCTCATCTCCGAATCTGAGGAGCCCAACCGCAAGGAAACCTATATACCCGATGGTGACTTTGAAGGTTTCCGCTGGGAGAATGGTCAATGGGTGCATGTAGACAAGGTGTTCAATTTTAAACTGAAAGAAGGCGAAGTGCCCCAGGAAGCCACCATCAAAGACGAAGGCGGTAATGTAAACGAGAAGAAGCTGATGGAGCAATCAGAAAAAAATATGCAGAACGCTAAAAAAAAAGAAGACGAAGCAAAAAAGCCGGCGGTGAAGAAAAAGGATTGATGCTGGTACAGCCATGAACTGATGTGGACAGTGGTCGGTGAGGGCTGCCGCAGGAGAAAAATTGGCGCAGCCTACGCTAAAAATCTATTAGACTTTCATTTTAAATCATTTGCATTTTCTTTGGTTTGCTACCTCCCGAAGTTTTTTCACTTTTATCCCAAGTGCTTTGTCAACCGGCGCTGTTCAGTAAAATGTGTCGGGTTAAAAAAATATTTTGTCCCTGGTCGGTGTCTCACCGACCAGTTCTACGGTCCAATTCCGTCCGGTGACACCAACCCGGCAGTTAAAATATCAGCTAAAACTCTTTTTCTCTGCTGGCGCTGTGCGAAAAAAAACCGGCAAAAGCACTAACAGCTAAGAGCTACGCAGCTTCTCTATCCAATCAACTTACTCTTCGCCCTCACATACTCTTCTTCACTCAGCACCCCCTTCTGCCTCAGCTCAAATAATTTCTCCAACTCTGCGGCTATCAGTGCCTGTGAGGGTTTGTGCAGGCCCATGGCCGAAGCCATTTGCAAAGCCTGGTTGCTGAGTTGTATGTTCTTGTATTCCGACTGTGCCAGCGTAATAGTGTCTTTCAGCCTTTTAGGATGGTATACATTGTAATAATCAGTAGCCCCCACCTCTGCAGCGGTTTGTATTTCTACATGGCCATAGTTAAACAGCCTTCCCCAGATGGTTTGATCGTAAGAGACATTGTTAATTTTCTCCAGTGGACTCTCTTTTGCAAAATGGCTCAGTAAACCGGCTTCATCTATTACCCGGTAATTGGTGACCACCCAGATATTGCTTTTCCACTGGAAATACTTCACCGCAAAGATCACAATGCCCAGGAGCGCCACGGCCCAGCCAAAGTTTTCAATAAAGCCCATAAAGATGGAACCCACAATGGCAGCAATGGCAATCAGCGCCGGCCATACCATTGATATCCAGCTGGTATAGGTAACCAGTAATATTTTTTCGTCTTTTTGAAGGGGTGTACGCATGAAAACAGCTTTGAGCTTTTAGCGGCTGGCTATGAGCCAGGTTATCTTAATTACCAGGGTTATGTCTCAATAATGATATGCGGTACAAGCGTGCGACGCAAGGATGCTAAACAGCATTCCCTCCGTCGGGTCAAAATAGATACCTTTTGTGCCGGTCTGGCCTGCGGTACCGACCGGAGTTCCCCGCATTTTCACATTTCCACATTTATCACATTTCCCACATCACTTATTCATCCAGCTTCAGCACCGCCAAAAACGCTTCCTGCGGCACTTCTACATTTCCTATCTGGCGCATGCGCTTCTTACCTTCTTTTTGTTTTTCCAGCAGTTTGCGTTTACGGCTGATATCACCACCATAACATTTGGCGGTTACATCTTTGCGCATGGCACTGATGGTTTCCCTTGCTACAATCTTTGCGCCAATACCTGCCTGTATAGCTATCTGGAACTGCTGGCGGGGCACCAGTTCTTTTAATTTCTCGCAAAGCTTTCGGCCAAACTCTGAGGAGCGTGCGCGGTGAATCAACGCACTCAGAGCGTCCACTTTATCGCCGTTCAGTAGAATATCCATTTTCACAATATCACTGTCGCGGTTCTCAATGGGATAATAGTCAAACGATGCATAGCCGCGGGTCTGGCTCTTCAATTTATCGTAGAAATCAAATACAATTTCCGTCAAAGGCATTTCAAAACTAAGCTCCACCCTGGTAGGGGTAAGGTAACTCTGGTTCAGCAGGATGCCGCGTTTGCCCAGGCAAAGCGTAATAATATTGCCGATATAATCCGGTTTGGTAATAATCTGTGCCCTGATAAACGGCTCTTCAATCCGCTCAATACGCACGGGGTCGGGCATTTCGGTGGGATTGTTCACCACCACTTTGTCGCCGGAAGTTGTATAGGCAATAAAACTTACGTTGGGTACCGTGGTAATCACCGTCTGGTTAAACTCCCGCTCCAGCCGCTCCTGGATAATTTCCATGTGCAGCATGCCCAGGAAACCGCAACGGAATCCAAAACCGAGGGCCTGGCTGGTTTCCAGTTCAAAGGTTAGCGAAGCATCGTTCAGCTGCAGTTTGTCCATACAATCGCGCAGCTCCTCAAACTCATCTGTATTTACCGGAAAGATACCGGCGAATACCATAGGTTTTACTTCCTGGAAACCACGGATACCTTCAGTGCAGGGATTGGCCACTTTGGTAATGGTATCGCCCACTTTAACTTCCTTGGCATTTTTAATACCGGTGATGATATAGCCCACGTCTCCGCAGAACACTTCCTGCTTCTCGGTCATCTTCAGTTTTAAGATACCCACTTCGTCAGCTTCATATTCCTGGTCAGTAGAAACAAATTTAATCTTATCGCCTTTTCTCAGGCTACCCTGTAAAATGCGGTAGTATACAATGATACCCCGGAAAGAATTGAATACACTGTCGAACACCAGCGCCTGCAGCGGCGCATTGGGGTCGCCGGTAGGGCCTGGAATACGGGTTACAATAGCATCCAGCACTTTCTCAACACCCAGGCCGGTACGGCCGCTGGCGTGCAGGATGTCTTCGCGTTTACAGCCTATCAGTTCAACAATCTGATCTTCCACTTCTTCAATCATGGCGCCGTCCATATCAATTTTGTTGATCACCGGGATGATCTCCAGGTTATTTTCGATGGCCAGGTAAAGGTTGGAAATGGTCTGTGCCTGTATACCCTGGGTGGCGTCTACCAGGAGCAGGGCGCCTTCGCAGGCGGCCAGTGCACGGCTTACTTCGTAGCTAAAGTCTACGTGACCGGGCGTATCTATCAGGTTCAGGATATAGTCCTGTTTGTCTGTATGTTTATAATTTATCTGGATGGCGTGACTCTTGATGGTAATGCCTTTTTCACGTTCCAAATCCATATCGTCCAGCACCTGGTCCTTCATATCGCGGTCGCTGATAGTGCCTGTACTTTGCAGCAGGCGATCTGCCAGGGTACTCTTACCGTGGTCAATATGGGCGATGATACAAAAATTGCGTATATTCTTCATGTTCGCTCTCCCCCGGGCCGGGGGCACATTTTTTAATTAAATGAGCCGCAAAAGTAACTCATTTAGGTGGTAGTTCCATGCCTCTTTTGAACCACGGAGGCACAGAGACAGGGAGCAACACAGGGGATTTTTTCATCAAAGCCGGTGTACCCAGGCAGGTTTATCCAACTAAGGAAAAACATTGTCCCACTGTCCTGTTTTTTCATCAGGTTTTGCAACTCATTCACAGGTCTTCTGTTACCGGTATTTTTACAGCTTATCCTGTTAAAAATATCCCCTGTGCATCCCCGTGCCTCCGTGGTTCAACCTTTTTTGGATAGTATTGAATCCTTTGTAATAACTTTATAGTACAAAAATTAAAGTATAGCCATTGTATGGGCTGTATCCTCTTCACTACCTGTGACGCGCTTTTTTTGAATGGCTGAATTTTACTTTTTGGACGACTGTAGATAGATAGATTGTTTGTCCCAGCAACTAAATTTTAGCCATATGAACAATGCCACTATGTCAAGGATCGCAATTATTGCCTACGCCCTTGTAATTATTGTTTTTGGTGCCACCCACTTTATAAATAC
Organism: Chitinophagaceae bacterium; assembly: GCA_031424135.1. Classification (GTDB taxonomy): domain Bacteria; phylum Bacteroidota; class Bacteroidia; order Chitinophagales; family Chitinophagaceae; genus JACMLD01. The sequence continues at coordinate 1,976 of JANPGT010000522.1, read as the reverse complement.
CCAGGAGATGAGAAATTACGTACCCGCATTTGTGCCGGGTGGAGGCGCATGGGTGTACATAACCGGTGCATGCCTGCTGGCTTCGGGTATCGCCATGCTCATTAACCAGAAAGTTAGACTGGCAGGAATTCTGCTTACCGTGTTGTTGCTGAGTTTTGCCCTCACCATTCACCTGCCGCGACTGATAAACGGTTTCGACAGCGGGGTGGGTTTAATTTTGAAAGACATCGGCCTTGCAGCAGGCTCACTGCTGATTGCCAGCCGGGGCGACAAATAATCCATCATGTCCCTTTTCAGCAAGCTGATGCCAGCTACAAGAGGTTTCATGTACTGCATATTCAATGCAGCATAGGAAACCTCTTTTCGTATTTGCACACAAATGGCTGCAGGTAAAACACAATTGTTCACAAAAACCAATAGCCGTTTCTGTTGTGCGGGTATTCCAGAGAATAATTTGCAGGCCTTCGTGTACATCAGCGTTTTTAAATGACATAATGCACTATACGGTGGCCGGTTTAAGGGTGCTTTTTACGGTCATAGTCAGTAAATACCGTTTGCTGCAATACGGTTAAATACCATGCCGGTAATTACGCCCCTGCCATGCCAAACGGCTTGCCACTTTTATTGTCCGGGAGGGGTCATTTTTTCATATTAAATCATGAGATATTACTTGCAGGTAAACGTATTTGAATTATTTTTATGACACACGACAACCCCTTTCTCCCTGCTTGCGTATTTTATGTCAGCAACAAATTTTTAATTATACAACCAAAATTCAAAGTATGAAACAAGTCAACCCGCTGATTACCTTTTGCTTTATTGCTGTTATTGGATTAACCATCGCCTCCTGCTCCAAGGAAGGCCCTGCAGGTGCTACAGGCCCAGCCGGCCCAACTGGACCTACAGGCGCTACCGGTGCTGCCGGGCCCAAGGGAGATACCGGTGTTGCCAATGTAATTTATTCTGCCTGGCTGGATGCCACCTACACTGTAGACACGCAGCACAATGGAGCATTAATTGATACGATTGGCTACTACTTTGATGCTACTGTTCCAAAACTCACCAATGCAATACTCTCAACAGGCGAAGTAAAAGTGTACATAAACCTGAATAATGCCACCAACCCTACCATTATTCCGCTCCCTTATTTTGATCCCTATACTTTTATAAGCATCAACCCTACATTCACTGCCGGCATTATCGACCTCTATTCAAATTACAACGTCTCTACGTATACCAATGCGGGCGTTAAATACCAGCAATGGCGTTATATCCTAATCCCGGGTGGTAAGCCTGCCCGCTCTGCCATAGACTGGAACAATTACGCGGAAGTACAAAAATACCTTGGGCTGAAAGACTAAAAACTTACAAAAACTCAATAAAAAAAGACGCGGCCAGTGACTGCGTCTTTTTTTATACTGCTATTTTATCCTGAAAGCAACGCCCAGTTGCAGGTGCCGCGAGCGCCAGGCATACCTGCTGTCGATACCGTTGATATCCGTCAACCCCAGGTTGTATCTTCCGTACAACGCCACGCTGCCAATAGCAAACTGAAGACCGGCATTGGCACTTACTTCATACCGTTTATATGCCACGCCTTTATTATCGTCTATAAGACTCTCTGCATCAAAAAGCATCATGCTGTATTGTGGTCCTGCCAGTAAAGAAAGATATTTATTGAGCTTGTACTTCATCATAACAGGCAAGCTGATATAACCCAGTTTAATATTATCGGCAGCAAACAGGTTGCCTTCTGTATTGTAAAACGTGGTAAAATCATCCGCCTTTTTTGTATTGGACTGGGTGAACAGCAATTCTGGCTGAATACTCCACCTGCTGTTCAGCGGCTTTTCTGCAAACCCGCCAAACTGCGCGCCCAGGGTATAGCCATTGGCCATGCCATTGCCATTGATATTAGAGAAATTAAGATCCGTTTTTACGCCAAAACGCCAGGCCAGTGCTGTTGGTTTGGTTTG
>JANPGT010000521.1:0-3832 GCA_031424135.1 Chitinophagaceae bacterium | reverse complement strand
CAGTATTTTACCAGCATCATACGCTACACCCGTTGCTGCTTTGTACGCAGTGATTTCTGCAGGTGTTACTGCGCTGTAATCTTCCAATGCCGCATTTTTTGCAGCCAGGTCATAAAACGCGATAGACGCATCTATACCGGCATAGTACATGGCAGAAGCACTTTCCGTAGTAATGCCTTTTGCGGCCAGTTCTGCACGCATGAAAAGTTCATCAGCATAGGTAATAAGAGGGAAAAAGTTTTTACCAGTACCTGCGGCAGAAGTGGCGCTGTAAGCTGGCTGAAACATTCTCCACTGCAGGTAAGATACTGTGTCCAGGCTAAGGGCATCATCCACTTTTTTAGTGGTGAACCAGGTGGCTGCAGTTGTCTTTACCACATCAGGGCTGATGGGTGCGCCCACATACTGGCGGGGACTTACCACTGTACCTGCAGGATAGAGTCCTTTGGCAATGGCTGCATTCATATTGGCCTGTGTATAATTATTCTTTTTGTAGAACAAACGTAATCTTGGATCAGCTGTGTTCCACATAAAGTCAACAGTAGGTTTTGGCGCACGGAATTCCTGGGGGTTCCAGTTACCACCGGACGTAAAACTTACGTCGGCATACAGTACCCAACCGTCTGCATTGCTGGTCATAAGGCTGGCAGCATCTGCAATCACCTCTTTTGCAATAGCAGTTGCGGTAGCAGCATCACGCTTCATCAGGCGCATGGCCATTTTTAAGCGTATACCTGCAGCAGCTTTTACCCAAAGGGCCACATTTCCCTTATACCAGAGATCATTTGCACCAAGGCTTACCTGGGTTACGGATGGAGTGGCTTTTAATATACCAATAATGTCCTTCAAACGTTTGTCCCACAATGCATACAATGCCTGCTGTGCTTCATATTTTGGCGTAAGGGTACCGGCATAGCGGGCCTGGAAAGCCTCCGTATAAGGAACGCTGCCATTGATATCCGATACATAAAATGCGTAGTAAATCTTCGGTATATCAGCGATGGCATATATCTGCGCATATTTGGCCTGGTCAGCGGCAGGTAATTTTTCTATCAGCTTCTGCACATCTGTTAAAACGCCACCCACGCCGGGGTAGAAAATACCATAGCGGGAATTAAAATTACCCACTGTTTTAAGGGTTACTGAACCATTTCCACCCTGGGCGGTCGATTGCTGCATCCAGTACATAATACGGCGGTAATTGTCGTAGAACTGTTCAAAATCCTGGCCATGCATGGTGATCGGCGCATTCAAAAACTGCTCTTCCGGCTTAATAGAATACAATGTATTCGGGTTGGTATTCAGATCAACCAGCGCTGACTTTTTGCAACTGCCAAAACAAACGGCAGCCACCAGTACAGCTAAGTATGAATATTTATAAAATTTCATTGTCGTAAAATTTCTGTTATCAATTAGTTTCATCATCAATCAAATTAAAAACCTGCATTTAAACTTATTCCTAACTGGCGCTGGTAAGGACCACCACCTGTTTCTGCAAAAGCACCCGGCCTGCTTGAGTAAATGGCTTCGGGGAAAATATGATCTTTTGTAGTAGTATATAAGTACAGGATATTACGGCCGGTCACGCTCAAACGCAGTTTTTGAAAATGCAGTTTTGCTGTAAGGGCTTTTGAAAAATCGTACCCGATAGAAACTTCGCGTAATGCCACCCAGGTATTGTCAAACACAGAATACTCACGGATACCAGTACCCCAGCTGGCGATACCATCGTAATAATCAAGTGCTGCTTTGGGTTTTAAAACGCCTGCAGCCACTGCGTCTGCATAGGTTTTTCCGCCATAATCAACACCATTGAATGTAACACCGGCGCTGAAAACACCTTCTGGTATAATACCATCTGTACGTGCAATACCATTGGCATCTGTATAAGCTATACCACCATGTGCTGCATCGCGCCCAAACAGGGTGCTTTCATAGTTACCATACTGCGAACCGTACTGGTGCGTAGTAGAAGCAATCTTACCGCCCACTTTTGCATCAACCTGCACAAAAAGGTTGAAATTCTTATACCTGAATTCATTGGTATTGCTCAGCAGGTAGTTTTCCATGGCAGAACCCAGATTCACCAGGCCTTGTCCTAAAATGCTGTTACCAAAATAGGAACCTGATCTCCAGTATGTACCATCCTGCTGCAGCAACTTGGCACCTGATTTTGGATCGTGTGCATACGCATAAGTACTCACAATGGTTCCGAAATCATAGCCCGGAGCAGCGATAGATCTAACATCTGCACCAAAAGCGAGGTCAAGATCTGTACTTGCTACACCTGGATACAGCGCGATGATTTTGTTGCGGTTGAGTGTAAAATTGAAAGTAGTCGTCCATTCCATGCTTTTCTTGCGAACGATGGTGCCGGAGAGCAATACTTCAATACCCTTGTTCTGGGTATTTCCCGCATTGATTACCCTGCTGCTGATACCACTTTCAGAAGGTGCACCCAATGAGATAATTTCATTCCTCGTATTCTTTTTATACACTGCAGCATCAACCCTGATACGGTTGTCCAAAAACCGCAGGTCAGCACCCAGTTCATATTCAGTGGCCCTTTGTGGTTTCAGGTTAAGGTTGCCTAAATCGTTGCTCTGGAAACCATAACGCGGAACGGCGGTTCCATTAGCATCGGTAAAGGTTCCGTTTAACTGATAGTTACCCGTTGAAGTTCTGTAGATATCCGTGCTGGATCCGGTAATACCGAAACTTCCCCTTAACTTACCGAAAGACAGGAAACTATATTGTGGCTTACCTTTCAGCACCTCGGTAAATATCCATGAGAGACCTACAGAAGGATAATTGTAAACATAGTTACCGCTTCCGTTGGGATAAGTAAGTCTTGAATCCCAGTCATTACGGAAACTGGCATTTAACGTCAGCATATTTTTATAGGTGATATCGCCATATGCATACAAGGCATCCAGCCTGAATTGTGGAAATTTACCACTCTGATCTGTATTGGTAGTTACTGCATTTTTAGAATTGGACAAGGCATAAATATCAGGTAGTTTGAATCCGCCGCTGGTAGATGAACTTAACTGAGATCCACCCAGACCACGCTGCGTTTCACCACCTGCCGTTAAACTTAATTCCAGATCATCTGAAAGTTTTTTAGTGGCGCTCAGTAATGCCTGTAACCTGCCTGTTTTCTGAGACGAATTATACAATGCATACCTGCCATAAGAACTGCTGCTGAAACCTGGTCCGTCTCCCCTTTCCTTAGTTTCATTTACAATACTGATGCTGTTGATATTTCCCCTCACCAAAAGACTTAACCACGGTGTAATGTTAGCTGTCATGTCCAGATTAGCCAGTAAATTATCTTCTTTCTGGCTTACATTGGTCTGGTAGATACTCCACATATCGTCTGTTACAGAACCACGCAAATAGGGAGATGTTTGCGTACGTCCGCCAGCAGTTTTGTTGATGTAATTTGCAAATAAGTTATCAATGGGGAAACTGCGTGAATTGGAATAGGCCAAACGGTAAAGCAAGCTTCCCTGGCCGCCCTGCTGCATGGGGTTTTTAGAATTGGAAACCGCATAACTGATAGACGCATCCATCGTTAAAAAATTTCCCAGTTTTTGGGTGGCACGCAGGTTAAAATTGTCCCTGCTGAAAGAGTTGGTAGAGACAATACCTGACTGGTTGGTTTTGGTATAGGAGAAACGAATGGTCGTTCTGTCATTACCACCTTCTACAGCTACGTTTGTAGTGTTAAGAAAACCTGTCTGGTATAAATCTTTCATGTTATGCTGATCGTCGAAATCATTTGGTGCACCTGCGGAAAAGAATAGATGCCGTAAAGTTCGTCTACCTT
>JANPGT010000520.1:0-7774 GCA_031424135.1 Chitinophagaceae bacterium | reverse complement strand
TGCTGCTTTCCAGGACCAGATAAATGGCGCGGCAGGGGGCATTTTGTCTAATGTTGACGACATGTGTAAATGGATGATAACACAGTTAAATAAAGGAAAGTACGGAGCCGGTTTGGAGAAACAGTTGTTTACGGAAGCAAGACAGAAAGAAATGTGGACCATCCATACCGTAACGGGCACCAACCCTGATCCGCGCTACAACCAGCATTTTGGTGGCTATGGTTTAGGATGGGGGCTGGCCGATATAAAAGGGAATCTCCGCGTATCACATACCGGAGGATTGCCGGGTATGCTTACCAGTGTTACCATGATTCCAGATATGACATTTGGTATCGTGGTGCTCACCAATACAGAAAATGGTGGTGGCGCCCTGTTCTCCGCCATCAATAATACGGTGATAGACAGTTACCTTGGGTTGGATAAAATAGATTGGGTAGACAGGTATGTAAAAAGAATAGCCGCACAAAAAAGTAATGCAGATTCAGTAACCACTAAGGTTTGGCAAACGGTGTCGGCGGCAAAAAATACAAAAGTCAATCCCTTGGATTATACAGGCATTTATGAGGACAAATGGTTTGGCAAAATTGAGGTGTTTTTAAAGGACGGGCAGCTGTGGTTTAAAGCATTCCGTTCGCCCAAACTGAATGGGCCAATGCAACTGTACAGGGCCAATACGTTTGCCATCAAATGGGAATACCAGGATATGAACTGCGACGCCTTTGCCATGTTCAGCCTGGATGAAGAGGGCAAAGCAAAAAGTATTAAGATGAAAGGTATATCGCCCGGTATAGATTTTAGTTTCGATTTCCAGGATTTGGATTTGCAGCGGATTAATAAATAAAAGTTGGCGGCCGCTATACATCAAGGCGGGGGCATCCCATAGAAAGACCAGACAAAATATTTCAGCCTTTTTTCACCAAGAAGCCAAGACGGCAGGGGTACGGGGTTGGGATTGTCGATATCCTGTGATATAGTAACAAAAAGTTGTAACGGAAATATGGACGTGCAATCAAAAGGGGGCGGAGGCACAAAAATGACAATAACCTTACCTGTTAACCAATTGTATAATAGCCAGGTAATGACACAAATCAAGCATTCCCATTTTGTCTGCACACGGCTGACATTGTTTGCCTGCTGGAAACATCCTATAAATACTGTTTTATACAACGATAATGCTTACTAAATATTAATATGAGAAAAATTATATACAACGCCGGATTTTTTATACTTGCTGCAACTGCTGTCAATGCACAGGACAAGGAAACAGAAAGGTTGCAACTGGCCATCAGCAATCATCCGCAGCGCGATACATTCAGGGTAAACCGGCTGAATGAACTGGCTGCTGCAGGAGGCATTACAAAGCCTGATGAAATTGAGAAACTGGTGACTGAAGCCATCCCCCTTTCACAGCAATTGAATTATACGCTGGGCGAAGCGTATGCCAAGATGAACATGGCGCGGGTAAAATCATTGCGTGGCGACAGGCAGGGCGCGTTTGCAAAACTGCTGGAGGCAGACTCGATTGCCAGAAAAACGGGCGATCAGGAATTACGGGTGAATAGTTTGTTGAGGCTCTCAGGTAGTACACCGCAAAACAGCAACAGGCAGTCGCTGGCGTATGCTGAGCAAGCGGAGGATATTGCACAAAAATCGGGTAATAAAAGACTGCTTGCCAGGTCCCGGCAAACCATTGCCTCTTTGTACCAGAATTCATTCAGCGATTATTCCAAAGCCATTGAATATTCTATGAAGGCCATTACAGCAGGCGAGGAAGCGGACTGCCTCCCATGCCTCGCTACTTCATGGAATGGTATTGCTATGACATATAATATTATTGGTGACCAGGATAAGTCCCTTTTTTACTATCAAAAAGCGTTTGAGGCAAATAAGAAACTGGGAAATAAAAACCTGAAGAATAACCTGCTGATCAATATCGGGGAACGGTACCGGTTGATGGGTAAATATAAAGAGGCTATTGAGAGTTACACGGAGAGCCTGAAAGAACAAACTTCACCCTATACCATTGAATTGTTGCAAAGTAACCTCGCGGATGTGTATACGAGGCTGGACAGCCTGGCGCCAGCTCTTGCATATGGGTTAACAGCGCAGGCAGCTGCCCATAAACTCAACGATTTGGAAGGAGCTGCCTGGACTGACGGCGTTTTATCACGTGCCTATCTCAAAAAGAAAATGGCCGACAGTGCATTGTATTATGCCAGCGAAGGGCTGGGACTGGCAAAACAAACAGGTACCATTGAATTTATGCGCGATAATGCAGCGGCGCTTTCCGATGTCTATGCTTTTAAAAATGATTTTAAAAATGCGTACGATTTTCACAACCTGTATATACGGTACCGCGACAGTATGGTGAACGCGGTAGTGAGCAACAAAAGTTCATTGCTGGAATACAACTATAACCTGGCAAAAAAGCAGGGAGAAATTACTGCACTTAACCAGCAAAAAAAATCACAGCAAAATTTCCTGATCAGTGTGTCGGCCGCACTGCTGCTGATTGTTATTACCGCCATTGCATTGTTGCGAAACAACCGCCAGAAGCAAAAAGCACTGGCAGAATTAAAGCAGGCCCAGGCGCAACTGGTACAATCAGAAAAAATGGCATCGCTGGGTGAACTTACGGCGGGGATTGCGCACGAGATACAGAATCCGCTGAACTTCGTTAATAATTTTGCTGAAGTAAACAAAGAACTGATTGAAGAAATGCAGGCCGAAATAAACAGTGGTAACCTGGAAGAAGTAAAATCTATTGCCGCCAGTATAAAGGAAAACGAGGAAAAAATATATCACCATGGCAGGCGTGCGGACGCGATTGTAAAAGGGATGCTGCAGCACTCACGGTCTGGCGCTGCTGTAAAAGAGCCGGCAGATGTCAATAAGCTGGCAGATGAGTATTTACGGCTGGCCTACCATGGTTTGCGGGCTAAAGACAAATCATTCAATGCCACTATGGTTACAGATTTCGATAAAAATATAAACGCCATACCCATGATTCCACAGGATATGGGAAGGGTACTGCTGAATTTATATACCAACAGTTTTTATGCAGTTGCCGAAAAGAAAAAGCAGAAAGAACAGGAACTGACCGGCACACACAGCTATGAGCCTGCTATAACAGTCAGTACAAAGAAAATGGGAAACAGGGTATTGGTAAGTGTTAAAGACAATGGAAATGGTATACCGCAGCGCGTACTTGACAAAATCTTTCAACCCTTTTTTACCACTAAGCCTACCGGGCAGGGAACGGGGTTGGGCCTGTCGCTTGCATACGATATTGTAAAAGCACATGGGGGCGAATTGAAGGTAGAGACAAAGGAGGGCGAAGGAACAGTATTTACTATTCAATTGCCTGCATAGGTGGCAATGATGTAATTTATGAAAGCAGCCATTTAATCCAGTAAATCCTTGATTGTACAGAATTACCAGCATTGGAAGCGCCCGTGTAACTTATGAAAGCTATGTTCCAGTCCTGGAAATCTCAAAATCCCGGCGCAGACAATGTCAGGCTGCCGGGCCGGAACCATTATTCAATTACCTTTAATCAGACCGTAATAAACCAGGCGTTATGAGAAAACAGCTTTTCCCCCTGTTGTTATGCGTCTTAAGTACAGGCAGCACGCTGTCGCAGGCAACCTTGCCGGATACGTTCCAGGTAAAAACCGATACCGTTGAATGGCAGGAGATTGCCGGCCCGTACCTGCAGGTGCTTGCCGATACCAGTGACAGATGGTCCATTAATGATGTTGCAGGTATTCCTTTAACTGGGCAGTTTCAAAAGTCAGTCTTACCTGCACATAATCCATTAGCATTGGCGAATACGTACTGGTTTCGTTACGTATTGAAAAACAATATGCAAAGAGATGCGCGGATTTCATTGAACTCAATGTCAGACTATGATGATTTTTATGTGCAGGATGGAATCGGTAAATGGAAGTATTTTGTAAGCGGTAGATTAAATGAATGGACAAAAAAAGCCGGCCTCAAAAGGGCTGACTGTATCCCGGTGACATTGGTGCCCGGCGAAGTATTGGTCATCTACCAGCAGGTAAGGAATAAAAAAGCAGGGCTGCCGGCAGATTTTAGTATTGCTGTAGTGAGTACAGATAAAGTACTGGAGCGGTATTATATCCGGGAAGATAATGCAACGCTGCCACTTATTTTCACTACCATTCATGTGCTGGAAGGATTTATTATCGGTTTTTTACTGTTTTCTTCAGTGTTTAACCTGTTTTATTTCGGCGTAGTAAGGGAACGGGTGTACCTCTATTTTAGTTTATTCCTGTTTTTTCTTTCGGTGAACAGGTGCTGGAATATTTATAGCGCCTATAACAGTACCTATAACCCTCCCTTGCTCAGGTTTCTTCCGCTGATATCCATGGCCTGGATTTTTATTCAGTATTTTTTGTACCGGTTTGTGAGGAGTTTCTTTAAAGTGAAGGAGTATTTTCCAAAATGGGACAAAGCATTGCGCTGGCTGAGCATAATGGCGATAGTTGCGATGCTGTCGAATGTTATGTTGGTACCGCTGGTTGCCGGGCCACTGGCTTCATTATTCAGGGGACTGGGCAGCATTTCATTTATTATTATTTTTCTGCCGCTTTTGATAACACTATTACTTTTTTTGCCCCAGGCAAGGCTACAGGGTTTTGTGCGTTTGATGATCATCGGGGCCCTGCCTTATATAGCATGGAATTTATTCAGTGCACTGATACAGCTGTTTGAAAACAAATACAGTGCTGGCGGTCTGATGGATACAATCAGCCATTTCAGCAAATATTATTTCAGACCCATTGAAGTTATTTGTATGAGCTGCTTCGTACTCTTTTCTTCCCGGATATTATTCTTAAGGTATGGCCAACTACAGAAAGAGCATATTGAACAGGTGCTTGAAAACGAAAAGTTGGCGAGAGAAAAAGAGGTCGAAAAGAATCAACTGATCGAACAGCAAAAAGCCCAGCTGGAGATACAGGTCGAAGACCGTACAAAGGAGCTCAGGGCTTCCCTGGACAATCTGAAAACCACCCAGTCGCAACTCATTCAGTCAGAGAAAATGGCTTCTCTGGGGGAACTCACTGCCGGCATTGCTCATGAAATTCAAAACCCACTGAATTTCGTTAATAATTTTTCGGAAATTAATATTGAGCTGATTGAGGAATTTAGAAGTCAAAAGTCAAAAGGCAAAACTGAGCGCGATGAGGAATTGGAAGAGGAGCTGATTGAGGATATTTTAAAAAATTCAGAAAAAATAAATCATCACGGTAAACGTGCCGATGCCATCGTTAAGGGAATGCTGCAGCACAGCCGCAGCAGCAGTTCCTCCAGGGAGCCTGTAGACATCAATAAACTGACGGATGAGTATTTACGCCTGGCTTACCACGGCTTGCGGGCGAAGGATAAATCGTTTAATGCTGCGCTTAAAACGGACTATGATGTATCTGCTGGCCTGGTAAATATTATTCCGCAGGATATCGGACGGGTTATCCTGAATTTAATTACAAATGCATTTTATGCGGTAAGCCCCCCGGCTACCGTCCGAACGGATGTTCATCCGGGAGGGCCCGGTGGGGGGGAAAAGGCAAGTGATAAAGCAAGTAATGAACCCACTGTTTGGATAAGTACAAAGAGAATAGGTAATAATGTGTTGATTAGTGTAAAGGACAATGGGGCTGGCATCCCGCCCAAAATACTGGACAAAATATTTCAACCTTTTTTTACCACCAAACCCACCGGGCAGGGAACAGGGCTTGGTTTGTCGCTGGCCTATGATATTGTAAAAGCCCATGGTGGCGAGTTAACGGTGGAAACAAAGGAGGGGGAGGGTTCAATATTTACTATTCAATTGCCAGGATTAGCAGTAGCGATGTAACCTGTGAAAACAGCAATCCAATCCTATTAATGCCCAAGTTTCATAAATCTCAGTTCATACAACAACCGGTATAGGAAATAATGAAGTATCTTATGGACACTTGGTTGTAATCCTGTAAATCTTAAAATCCCACAAATCCCAATTCAGACGATGGTAAACAAACAACCTTGGGTTTCCTGCGTTTTTTATTACTTTGCCTGTAGCATCGCCGGTGATGTGCTGAAATGCAATGCGGAAGGATAGGTTTCTGGTTTGATTGTTAAAGAAAGCGTTATTATTTATTATGTATTTAGAAGTTATACTGGCCATTGTAATCATCAATTATCTCCGCAAAAAACTGCGGATGGGCGAATATTCACCACAGCTTAACCGGCAGCTGGTGGTCGGCTTCGGTATTGCGGTAGGATTGCTGGTGCTGCAGGCGGTGCTGCCCAATACCCGTTCAATTGCCGACTGGCTTACGCATGCGCTGATGCTGGTAATACTGTATAATATCTTTTACCGGCCGGAATTAAAGGCAGTAAAATTTATTGTGTATGTAGTGCTGCCCTACCTGGTAATTGAGATTATCAATGATGCAGTGAAAGTGGCTTTTTCAGGCGCCTATGAAAGGAGCTGGGAAAACTACTTCCAAACGGCTAAATTTTTCGCTTTCCTGTGGATGGTAGCCATGTGGTTTGTTTCTAAACGGCAGCGGGCGGTGCTGGAGAAAGAACGTTTAAAGGCATTGGAAAAAGAAAGGGAGTTCCAGGAGTCTGAGTCTTTAAAGGCCGCGCTGGAAGTGCAGGTAGCGGAACGCACCGCTGCGCTTACCCAACAAAAAAACGAACTGCAGCAAACCATTACCGAGCTAAAATCTACACAGGCGCAACTCATACAGTCAGAAAAAATGGCCTCCCTGGGAGAACTCACCGCAGGCATTGCCCATGAAATTCAAAACCCCCTGAACTTTGTCAATAATTTTGCTGAAGTAAATGCAGAGCTGATTGCAGAGATGAAAGAGGCCCTGGCAAAGGGTGACCTGGAAGACGCAAAAGCCATTGCCGGTGATATTGCCGAAAATGAAAAGAAAATCAGCCATCATGGAAAAAGGGCTGATGCTATCGTAAAAGGAATGCTGCAGCACAGCCGCAGCAGCAGTGGTGTAAAAGAACCCACGGATATTAATGCCCTGGCCGATGAATACCTGCGCCTGGCTTACCATGGGCTAAGGGCCAAAGACAAATCTTTTAATGCCGGTATGAAAACGGATTTTGATGAGACTATCGGCAATATTAACATTGTTCCGCAGGATATTGGCCGCGTCATCCTTAACCTGATTACCAACGCATTTTATGCAGTGGCCGAGAAAAAGAAACTGACGGCAAGTGAAACTGCTGTCAAATATGAGCCTACTGTTACCGTACGCACGGAAAAAAAAGGCGATCGGGTGGCAATAACGGTGCAGGACAATGGCAATGGTATTCCGCAGCAGGCACTGGATAAAATCTTCCAGCCTTTTTTTACTACTAAACCTACGGGACAGGGAACCGGCCTTGGCCTGAGCATGAGTTATGATATTGTAACCAAAGGCCATGGCGGCGAATTGAAGGTAAGCACCAATGAAGGGGAAGGTGCTGTGTTTACCGTTAGTTTACCCCTTAAAAAATAATAAGCGTTTATGAAAGTACTGGTAGTCGATGATGAAAGAGATATTCAGACCCTGTTTGAACAGCGTTTCAGGAAAGAAATCAGGAGCGGGGAAATACAATTTGCCTTTGCTTTTTCAGGCGAAGATGCCCTGCAGTACCTGGAGGGACATGCCCACGAAGCCGTGTTAATACTGTCTGATATCAATATGCCCGGTATGAGCGGTTTGGAGCTGCTGGACCAGATTAAACATAAATACCTGGC
>JANPGT010000519.1:0-5011 GCA_031424135.1 Chitinophagaceae bacterium | reverse complement strand
ATTACTACTGTCAGGTAGCCAACAAATGGATATTTTTTTAGTCTTATACCGCGGTAGCTATAGGCCCTGGAAGCAAGTATGTAGAGTAAAATACCCAACGCAAACCAGAAGCTGATAAAAAAACTGAGGCTTACCGCCACTATATCCATCAGTAGTGTTACAATATACAGTTCCAGGGTAGGCTGCAGCGGATTTTTGATGCCGCCGATGCTGGTCTGGTCCCTGTCCATATAGCTGTTATAGCCATTGCTGGCTGGATACACCAGCAGGTGAAGAATGGCAAAAATGAGCAGCGCGTGTCCCCAGTTGGTATACACTACCCGGCTGAGTGCAAACAGGTAAACAGGCATCAGGAAAAAAGAAAAATGAAATCGCAGCAACTGGATGGTAGATTTCTGCATACGGGTAAGGTAGTTAAATTTTGGCTAGGAGGCTAAGAGCGTGAAAGAGAAAAGGAGCGTTGTGTATGATTTTAAACAAAAGCTGGTGGACAGATCGGCTGGAAAAACATTAAGTATATGTTTTCCGGTGGTTTATCGGGCCACGCTGTAAACTTTGGGTTGGCGCCCTGTTGGGATTGACCGTGGCGCGTAAAATCGCTTCGAGCCGCTATTGATGGCACTGCCGCCATGTTGAAGCATACATGTACGCCCATAACCCTCAATTCAGGCAACGTTTTGCCCCGTTCATTTCAACTGCAGTTTTAGGTGTGTTTACCTGCGTGCATATTTGCATATCAAAAATCATTAACTATTAAACCTTTTGTATGAAACAGAAATTAAGTTTTTTTATGCTGCTGTTGCTGGCTGTTATCAGCGGGCAGGCGGCAGACGAATCGCACTATGCCATTTCTGAACTGGCGGTATCCAGTTTTCAGAAAATTGTGGTGAATGCACATATTGATGTGGTATTGGTACAGAACGATACGCTGAAGAAAGCGTATATAGAAGGAGATGAGAACCTGGTGCCCGAAGTGTCTATTACCGTAAGCAATGGGGTGATGACGGTTGCATCGCGCCGGCAGGTATCGTACCGCGGCAAAGTGCAGGTAACCATTGCTGTTAAAGAATTAACAAAGCTGGAAATAAATGCAGATGCAGGTGTGGTATCGTTTTCTCCGCTGCATTCACCCAAAATAGCGGTAGACATCAATGGCTATTGCGATCTGCACCTGAAATCTACAGGCAAAATATATGTAAGGGCAGAAGAAGGGTATTCGGTAAAATACCTGACCCAGCCCTCTAAAGAAGCCGTTATTGATCTCTCTGCAGGAAGTGAGGGATAAGCTTTTTGTACCCGTTGAGATCATGGCATGAAAAAAGTCCCGCAGGCAATGGCGGGACTTTTCATTTATATCAGTAAGACAGTAGGTTAGATCAGCATGCGCAATGGTTCTTCCAGCAGGCTTTTCAGCGTAAGCAAAAATGCAGCGCCGCTTGCGCCATCTACCACGCGGTGGTCGCAGCTGAGGGTTACTTTCATAATATTGCCCGGTTTTACCTGGCCGTCTTTTACTACCGGTACCTGTTGTATACCGCCTACAGCCAGTATACAGGCGTCGGGCGGGTTAATGATGGCGGTGAACTCGTCTACGCCAAACATGCCCAGGTTAGAGATGGTAAAAGTGCTGCCTTCCCAATCGGAGGGCTGTAATTTTTTATCTTTTGCTTTCTGTGCAAATTCTTTTACTTCGGTACCAATCTGGCTCAGTGTTTTGGTATCTGCAAAACGTACAACCGGTACCAGCAGCCCATCGGGTACGGCTACTGCCACACCTATGTTAACATGGTGGTTCACCCTTATTTTATCGCCCAGCCAGCTGCTGTTGATAGTGGGGTGTTGTTTCAATGCAATGGCGCAGGCTTTCAGCACCATGTCGTTGAAAGATATTTTCACCTTGCTTACTTCATTCAGTTTGGCGCGGCTTTCTACGGCTTTGTCCATGTCAATCGCCATGGTTACATAAAAATGCGGTGCTGTAAACAGGCTGCCGGAAAGGCTTTTTGCAATGGCCTTGCGCATTTGTGTTACCGGTACTTCATCAAAACTTACCTGGCCGGCAGGGGAGCTGCTGGGGGCAACGGCAGTGGCTGTTTGTTTTGTTTCTGCGGCGGCAGCGGCTGGTTTGTAATTGTCAATATCAGACTTGGTGATCCTGCCACCATCGCCGGTACCCTGTACCTGTGCGATATTAATACCTTTTTCTGCGGCCAGTTTTTTTGCCAGGGGCGAGGCCTTGATGCGGCCTGAAGCATCCACGGAAAGGGAGGAAGCTGGTGCTGCAGCAGGAGCCGCATTACTGCCAGTGGCTGCACCATTGGAAGCAGCCTTGGTTTCGGCCGGTGCTTCTGCAGCAGCGGGGGCAGCTACACCGCCTTTGGCAGCAGCTACAATTTTGTCAACATCTACTTTTCCTTCTTCTCCAATAATGCAGAGCAATGCATTTACCGGCACCTTATCGCCTTTCTGTGCACCTATATACAGGAGTTTGCCATTTTTATAACTTTCCAGCTCCATGGTGGCTTTGTCTGTCTCCACATCGGCCAGTAAATCGCCTTTCTTAACTGCATCGCCTACTTTTTTATGCCATCCGGCAATGACGCCTTCTGTCATGGTATCGCTGAGGCGGGGCATCAATATTACTTCTTCTACCTTGGTCAGGTCTAAGCCGGCAGCAGGGGTTGGTGCAGTTTCTTTTTTAGGTGCTTCTTTTTGTGCTTCCGGTGCAGGGGCAGCTTCTTTTGCCGGAGCGCCGGCAGGCGCAGTGCCACCACCTTTTACCAGGCTGGAAACGTCTTCACCCGGTGTGCCAATAATGGCCAGCAGATCGTTTACCTGCAGCTTGCCCCCTTTATCGCTGCCAATATGCAACAGGGTGCCGTCCTTATAACTTTCCAGCTCCATGGTAGCCTTATCGGTCTCCACTTCTGCCAGCAGATCGCCTTTCTTAACGGTATCGCCCACTTTTTTGTGCCAGGCGGCAATCACGCCTTCGGTCATGGTATCGCTTAAACGGGGCATAAGAATCACTTCAGCCATAATATTGGTACTATTTGAACGTCGAAATTAAGGCAAAAACAGCAATTGAGAACCTAGTGTTTTATTTATTGAAGAACCGCTATATGGCGGCAGCTTCAACTGTATAATAAATGGCAGCGGCCCCGCCCGCTGCAACCCAATTCCCGGGGTGTAGACCTACCGTGTTCCCATTAGACTTGTGGGTACACGGTAGGGTGTAGCCGGGGTAACCAAGGCCGATTAATCCTTATTTTCGCAGATGCTCCAAATCTTGCGGCAACCCTTCCCTTCAGATAAAAAAACCATACATGCCTTGCGTATGTGCATTATGGCCAGCATCTGTGTATGGGCAGTATTCTATTTTATTAAGCCATTTGGACTTGGCCTGTCGACAGATACCATCGCCGCCACCATGGGTTTGAAATTCGCTCTGGTAACATTGGTGTTATCATTGTTTTGCACTATCGTGGTGCCGTTTCTTTTTCCCGCGCTGTTTGATGAAAAGCACTGGACGGTATTCATGGAAATCATGTTCCTGCTCACAATGGTATTGTTCATTGCTATGGGCAATGTATGGCTGACTACCTGGCTCTTTGGTAACCCAGTTTCTGCCGGTCTTGTGTTAAATACTATAAAATATACCCTCGTGATTGGGTCGGCCCCGGTACTGCTGTCGGTACTGGTAAAGCAGCAGCGCCTGCTGGCAAAATACAGCCGGGAGGCGCGGCTGATTGAAGAAAGTATGGCTAAGCCCGCTTCGCATGTAACTGCCATGCCTGCTGATGGCGCCAATAGCGCAGTAGCGGTCCCTCCAAATGCCGGTGGCGCCCCGGTAAATAAGGAAGCACCACTACCCATGGAGGAAGCGCGGGCAGCGATGTTGGAAACCGCTGCAGTGGAAACTTTACCGCCAGTTGCGCCGGTACTGCCCCTGCACCTGAAAGGAGATAATCTCTCAGAAAACCTTCAATTGGCTGCCGCCGATTTTTTGTTTGCAGCTGCGGCTGATAATTACACCAATATTTATTACCTGAAGGACGGGGTGGTACAACAGGTACTTTTCAGGGTATCGGTAAAAATCCTGGCAGAGCAGGCGGCTGTTGCTGGCAGCATTTTCCGCTGCCATAAGTCTTTCCTGGTTAACCTGCAGCAGGTGACTCATATCAGCGGCAACGCCCAGGGCTATAAACTGCATTTACAGCAAAATGAATTTACGGTACCCGTTAGCCGTAGTTTAAATGCTCAGATAAAACAGCAGTTGCAGGAACTTTATCAGAAAAAATAAGCTGCAACAGCTTCCCCGTTCACCCCAGTATCCTGCTATTTGCCCCTGTAAATGCGCGGTTTGTGCCATTTGCCCCAAAAAATGGCGTATAGGTTTGCAGCTTGCCCCTCTTATTTGCAAAGCCTTTTTTAGTGCAGCAGTTTTGTGTTGTCAATCGCAATTGTTCAACACAAAAATCGCAATATGAATACTACGCTTTTCTTCATCGTACTGGTAATGCACGTTATCAGCGGTACCCTTGGCCTGGTAAGCGGCACCATTGGCATGCTGGCCAAAAAGGCAGGTAAGCTGCACAAACAAGTGGGCAAACTGTTTTTTTATGCCATGGCAGGCGTATTTCTTACCAGCCTTTATATGAGTATTGCCAAAGACAATTTGTTTTTGCTGCTGGTGGGTTTCTTCAGTTTTTACCTGGCCAGCACCGGTTACCGTATACTCTACCTGAAAAAACTGGCGGTGCAGCCCATTGCCCCCAAAGCTGTAGATTACCTGATTGGTTTAACCGGTATGGTGTCCGGCATTTGCATGATTTCCTTTGCCGGGTATCTGTTCCTGCACAGCAACCAGTTTGGCGTGGTGATTTTCAGTTTCGGTTGCCTGGCTTTTTGGCTGGGGTGTAAGGATATGAGAAAATTCTGGGTAAGGCCTGCCGAGAAGACGCATTGGATAAATTCTCACGGTATGCGAATGGCAGGCGCTTATGCTGCA
>JANPGT010000518.1:0-1679 GCA_031424135.1 Chitinophagaceae bacterium | reverse complement strand
ATGGCTTTTTCCAGTTGCGGGTCTTTACCAGTTATTTTATCCGTAAAACTATTGATCACCGTAATATCCGGTTGTACGCCGCTGGCTTCAAGATCTTTTCCATCCAGCGTATAACAGCCCCAGCTGGGCAAACGCAAAAATGAACCATCTACCAGGCCCTGGCCCGAGGTGAAGATGATCCAATGATAGGTTTCATTACCCATTATTTTACCCAGCTTCAGTGCTTTAAACCCTTGTGCCGTCATCTCTGCATCGCTCAGCGATTGCTCATTTACCAGCAGTATAATGGGCTTGTCTGCAGGTGTAAAATTGCCCTGCCTGGTGAGGTTGCCTTCGCGGTATTTCCATTGCAGGTAAGACCGCTGGCTGAGGAATTTTAATACCTCATCATGTACATTGCCACCGGTATTGTAACGCAGGTCAACTATCAGTGCGTCTTTGCCTGCCAGTTCCTGTGTCATATGTATTAAAAATTTCTCCAGCTCACCCAATCCCATGTTCTTCATATAGCCATAGGCAATGCGGCCCTTGCCTTTTTGATCTACCAGCTGCTGGTTCTGGTCTACCCATTCGTCATACAGGTTATTAAACAATGTAGTTTGCGGGTGAATTTTTATTTCATGCAACTGGCCGGCCCGCTTAAAAGTAAGTTTCAACTCTTTATCAGCGGAAGGCCGGGTGAAATAGTAGTTTCTGTCCATTTCTTTATCTACCGGTGTATCATTTACTTTCACCAGTTCATCGCCAGCTTTAATATCATTGTCTTTGTGGTCTGCCGCCGACCTTTTTACTGTGTATTTTACCTGGTAGGGATTGGCATCTTCAAAAATAATCCCTGTTTCCATGGTTACGCTGCGGAAGGGCAGGTTCTCATCTTCACCAAAAGTGGAGAAACCCTGGTGAGAGGAATTCAGTTCACCCAGCATATCATTCATCAATACCCGCAGATCTGAACGGTTATTTACAAATGGCAGGAACTGCCGGTATTGTTCTTTTACTTTCTGCCAGTCTATACCATGAAATTTTTCGTCGTAGTAGTTTTCCTCCATCAGTGCCCAGGCTTCCTCAAACAACTGGTTAAACTCCCCGGACAGGTTCCTTCGAAACGTGTAGCTCATATTCACGGGCTCCACTTTGTTGGCTTCAAGGTTCAGTTTATAAATGCCTCCCTGGAAGAGCAGGAAATATTTATCGCCTGCACCGGCTAAAGAAAAACCAGTATTTTCTGCACCTGCAATTTTTTCTGTTTTATTTGTTTCAAAAGGTTCAATAGTCGTTTTCCATAAAGCCGTTTTGCCCAGTTCATGATCGCTGCTGTAGAGCAGGGTTGTTTTTTCTGCTTTTTGCAATACCGCCAGCAAATTTTGTGATCCAAAAGAAGGGCTTACCTGTTCCAGCCTTTCCATGATATTGTCTGTATCAATAAACATACTGCTGTCTTTTTTGGTTGAATCTTTTTTGAATAAATCATTGTACCTGTCTATCCGGAAAGGTTCGTCCGATTTGTCCAGCGGCATGCGGTAGACTCTTGGGTCCCTTAGTCCAAAAGGATAAGAAGGTAAAGTCCTGGAAGAAACAAAATAGATGTATTTTCCATCGGGTGACCAAATGGGTCTTGTTTCTGTAACACCTGTATTGGTAAGATTAGTGGTTTTACCAGTTGCCAGCTGGTGTACAAA
>JANPGT010000517.1:0-6601 GCA_031424135.1 Chitinophagaceae bacterium | reverse complement strand
GGCAATTTTTTCCTTTGTATTCATAATGCCGAAGCTGATCCAGCTCTCTGCATCTTTTACCAGCTGACCAAACAGGCGCAGTTCCAGCCCGGCCGCATAGGCTTTGGCGTTATTGTTACCAAAATAACGCAGGCGCACATTGTCAATATCATAAGGCACCACGTCGTGCATATTCTTGTAATAGGCTTCGGTGGTTAAACGCATGGGTCTTCCGTTCAATCCCTCAAAACTATAGTCGAACCCGCCGCTGACCTGCCAGCTTTTCTGTGCTTTCAATTGTGTATTGATGCTGCCATCGGGCCTTCTCAGCTCGCGGTAAAACGGGGGCTGATCATAAATACCCGCTGCACCGCGGAATACTATATTTTTTTGCCAGGCCGATGGCTTCCAGGAAAATCCAGCGCGGGGAGAAACCAGGAATTCTTTGTTCAAATCATTATAGTTGAAACGGGCGCCCACCTGCAGAATAAAATCTGAAGAGTCGCGGAACGCAATATTATCCTGTACAAAACCACTGAAACGGTTAATGGTAAGATCGGCGGTTGATTTCAATACACTGAACAAAGACAGCTGCGATGGATTATACGGCAATGAATAACCGGCCGAATCCTGGTACTGCCATTCATTCAGTTTATCATTAATGGTTTGCCTGTCTGCGCTTACGCCCCACTGTAACGCATGGCGCCCTTTGTCCAGATAACCCTTGTGGCTGATATTCCAGACATCTATATTAAGTTTGTTGCGGGCATGGTTTTGAAAGATGCCTGCGCCCAGCGGATTGATGATTAATCCAAAACTGGGTTTGCTTTTATCGAAATCGCGTTCGCCGAATAAATAAGCGCCGGTAATATCCAGCGATTCGTTTTCATTGTCCTGGAAAAAACTGGCCATCCATTTCAGCTTCAGGTTTTTCCGCAGCTGCTGGTTAATGGAGAGCCCCAGCATATTGGTTTTGTACCGGTCTTCTTCCTTTCCTTCAAAGAAAATATCCAGGCCCAGGTTGGCAGTAAAATAAGGAGAAAATACAGAAGCCGTTTGTTGTGAAAACTGGGGTACCAGTGTAAATTTCGTCTGCGAAAAATTGCCCAATAGCTCGGCGCTCCACTTATTGTTGAACTGGTAGGTGAGCAAGGCTTGCAAGTCGGCGGAAGAAGGTACGTAATTGCCCTTCGTTTCCTGGCTGGCCAGCAGGTTGCGGTTGCTTTTATTGCGGACTCCCACCAGGTAAGTGAATTTATTTTTTGCGCCAACACCTTCCAGGTGAAAACCCTGTTCCAGTAAACTGATATAGGCAGATCCGCCAAAGCTTTTTGGTTTTTTGTATTGTATGTCCAGCACACTGCTCAACTTATCGCCATACCTGGCCTGGAAACCGCCATTGTAGAAGCTAACGCTGCGCGTCATTTCCGGGTTAATAAAACTGAGCCCTTCCTGCTGGCCGCTGCGCACCAGGTAGGGGCGGAATACTTCAAAGACGTTTACATAAATCAGGTTCTCATCGTAATTTCCTCCGCGTACTGAATAGCTGGAGCTAAGCTCATTATTGCTGCCCACAAAAACTTTGATAAGACTTTCTATGCCGCCCGTAGGAGAGGGGATATTGATAGCCTGTTTTGGGTTGATGCTGATGAGGCCGGCTTCCCTGCGCTGGTGTTGGTCGGTGACCACTACTTCCTGTAATGTTGTGCCACCGCGTTCCATCCGGAGGGTCATTTTTTCTTCCTCGCCCTGGCTCAGCAGAAAATTCCGCTGCTCGGTTTTGTAGCCCGTGTAAGAAAATACCAGGGCAAAGGCTTTATCGGCCGGCACTTTTACCATAAAGGTGCCCGAGTCTGTTGTGACGATGCCATTGCTGCGGCCAAGGATGCTGACCGTTACTTTGGGCAGCGGGTTTTCATTTTCATCCAGTATTCTGCCCGATACGGTAGCCGATTTCTTCTGCGCACACAGGAAGGCAGCAGGCAGCAGACAGAGGAAGAGCAGTAAAAATAACCCGGATTTTGGCATTGTGGTTTATAACGGAAATACTACCGGCAATATTACAGCAATTATGCTTTTGTTTTGGCAGGCAATGTTTAATGCTGCGTCGGTAACCACCGAGCGACTGTGGCACGGAGGATTCACGGAGGAGTTGGGTGATTTGTTCCATCGCAGCCTGTACATCCGGGAGCGAAAAAAAATTAGTAAGTACAGTGCCGATTCAGGAAAAAAAACACCGTGTCACCATGCTTCCGTGGTTCAATGCGCGATATCATTTTTCTATCCTGCCTATCCGTAAAAAAACAGGAAAGGCAAGATGCATCAGGCGCTTTTCTTCAGGCCAGGCGGCTTCCAGTTGCTCAGCAATTTCATTCACGGGGTTGTATCCATTTGCTTTAATAAAATGCTGCACACTGCTCCAGGTATTGAAATAGCCGGCAAGGTCTGCTGCAGTCCATTCTACCCGGATAGCAAATGTTTGTGAAGGCAGGGCATCGAAGCGAAAAGGAATGGTTTGGTAGCTGTCGTCTATCCATTTTCTTTCTGCATCCCAGTAAGGGCCTGCTACTACTGTATAAAAATGCTGTATCAGGCGGTTAATCTGTGTGTCTTCTGATGCGGGAATATTATATCCCCAGGCAGCTATTATGGCGCCGGGTTTGGCTACACGGCGGACTTCTCTTTCAAAGTCACTAAAATTAAACCAGTGATAGGCCTGCGCAATGGTAATAAGGTTGAAGCTATTGCCTGGAAAAGATGTTTGTTCTGCTTTGCTGATGGAATAGCTGATATTGGCTGCAGGTGCTGCCTGCAGCAGTTGTTTTTCGCTGAGATCAGTAGCCATTATCTGTTTGAAAGATGGCGCCAGCAGCAAAGCCGCCTGCCCGTTGCCGGTGGCACAGTCCCAGGCCGTTTCTTTTCTTTCTACAAAGCCAAGAATATAATCAATCAGTGCGGCGGGGTAGCCAGGCCGGTATTTTGCATAATCTGTAGCCTGTGTTGAAAATAAATCTTTGCTCAAGTGGATGTTTATTTGTGAATATAGATCTCCGGCTGCCGGGTATTGGGCATAACCATCTGGCCATCCTGCTGAAAAGACTGTATTGCATTTACACAATACTCTTTGGTGGTATTGAAAAGTCCCTTTTTCATTCTTTGCTGCGGCTCACTGATGGCGGTAATTCTTACCTGTTTATTGATAGCCGGAATAAAGATTTCGTAATCATATTTGCTTTTCAGCAAAACATCCGGGCTCAGCACACCCATAAACGACGTGTCTTTGCTGGTATACGGAAACTGGAACAGGGCATTGGAAGAATTGATGGAGAGGGTATCGATCCTGCTAGTGAAGTTGCTGCCCTTTGTGAATTTTCGCAGTATAATGGTGTCAATTTCCACGGCGGTTAATCCCACCGTGCTAATGCGAATGCCTTCCGCTTCGCCGCAATTATAAGAACCACAGGCGAAAAAAGCAGCGGCTGCAAAAAATACCAGGATAATATAAGGTAACTGTTTTGTCATATAGTTTTATGACAGTGCAGCCACTATGATAGCTGCTTTAGCTTTTGTATTGTAGCTTTTGGGTCGGCCGATTTAAAAACCGTATTGCCCGCAACCAGTACATCGGCACCGGCATGAACAATAGCGGATGCATTTTCCAGTGTAACGCCTCCCTCAATCTCAATTTTGGTATGGAGGCCTCTTTCAGTAATCATTTTTTTAAGGTCCCTTATTTTCTGAATGGTATAGGGTATAAAAGACTGGCCACCGAAGCCGGGGTTAACACTCATCAGGTTTACCAGGTCTATATCCTGTAAAATGTCTTTCAAACTTTCTACCGGCGTATGCGGGTTAATGGCAACGCCCGCCTGCATGCCCAGCGCTTTTATCTGCTGGATATTGCGGTGCAGGTGCGGACAGGCTTCTATGTGCACTGTTAATATATCGGCGCCGGCTTTTTTAAAGGCTTCAGCATATTTTTCCGGTTCCAGTATCATCAGGTGTACATCGCAGATTTTACTGGTGGTTTTGGTAATTTGCTCAATTACGGGCAAGCCGTAACTGATATTGGGAACAAACCGTCCGTCCATTACATCCAGGTGAAACCAGTCGGCTTCACTTTCATTCAGCATGGTACATTCTCTTTGCAGGTGCAAAAAGTCAGCGGCTAGCAGCGACGGGGCGATGATGGGCATGGTTTGATTTTGGGATTTATTTATTGGGCGATTTTGTGATTTATGGCTGATGTCTGACTTGATGTCTGATGTCAGTATTTCGTGCTGTCTTTATCTATCGGATTATTTTTCACATTTCCATATTTTTAATTTTTCTTCATCCTGTTTACTGCATCCCTGGCTTCTTTAAAATTCTTATCGAAGGTAAGCGCCTTGTAATAATAGTCTATGGCTTCTTCTTTTTTGCCGATGGCTTCATAGCATTTCCCCATCCAGTAATAATTATCTGCATTGGTATAAGATATATTGGTGGCAAACTGGAAGGTTTTTAAAGCCTCATCATAATTTTTCTGTTCAAAAAAAATAATGCCTTTCTCAATATAGGGCTCAATAAAACGCCAGTCGCGGTTTATGGCTTCATCAAACAATGCAATGGCTTTGGGGTATTCCTTAATGTTGGAATAGTAAACACCTTTCAGGAATACAGGATCGGAAAAGTCGCGTGCGGTATCCCGTTGCTGCAGTGCATCGCACAGGGCAATT
Organism: Chitinophagaceae bacterium; assembly: GCA_031424135.1. GTDB lineage: Bacteria > Bacteroidota > Bacteroidia > Chitinophagales > Chitinophagaceae > JACMLD01. The sequence goes on along the minus strand of JANPGT010000517.1, from coordinate 1,904 downwards.
ACTTTCTCATTGTTGGTTTCTGCGTAAAGACTGGCCAGTGCCAGCCCGTTCTGCAGTACCGGTTGCAGCCTGTAAGCTTTTTCAAGAATTGCAATGGCGTTGGCGGTATCTTTCATTTTGGTGTAGAGTATGCCTTTCTCATACAGTGCTTCAAAATTGCTGCTGTCCTGTTTTAAAAGGTCATCGTACAGGGCCAGCGCGGCGGACGTATCTCCATTTTGTGTGTAGGCTTCACCAAGGCGTCGAAGGAATTCTGTGTTGCCGGGGTATTGCTGCGTACATTTTTTCAGCAGTTCAAGTGCTTCCTTGCTTCTGCCGGTCAGAAAAAGGTTGGAAGTTAAGAGGAGGGCACTGCTTTCTGAAGGACTGATTTCCCAGCTTTTTTTGTAATCGTAATAGGCAATATCATGCTGGTTGTTCTGGGTAAGCAGTTCTGCGCGGTGCAGCAAAAGACCTGCATTAGCCGGCATTTGGGCGATACTGTCGCTGATAGATTTATACGGCGCCTGCTGCAGTACTTCGTCGAAGCCATTGGCAGATTTATCGCCCACCAGGCCGCAACTCCCCAACGTCACCCAAAATAAGCATACCATAAAAAATGAAAAATGCTTCATCAAACAAAACTAACCGTTTTAGTAATTTATTTATGACAATATTTTTATAATTTTCCAGCGCTTTGAGAATATCTTTAGCGCATTCAAAACAATACAATGAAACTAACTTCCTTTCTGGTAACCGCTGTTTTGCCGGCGCTAATGCTCATTACAATCTCTTTCGGTCCAAAACAAAATCTGGTGGTCACTGCAGCCGGTACAGCGGACACCGTGCTCTACCCCGATGAGCATCATTTTAAAAATATGCAACAGCTTACATTTGGAGGGGATAATGCGGAGGCGTATTTCAGTGCAGACAGCAAGTACCTGATATTTCAACGCACCAATCCAAAAGACGGAATATTCTGCGATCAGCAGTTTATTGGCAAAGTGCCTGCTGCGGGAGAAGCTTTCACGTATAAAATGATCAGCACCGGAAAAGGACGCACCACCTGCGGCTTCTTTACCAAAGACGGTAAAAGTGTGATCTATGCTTCCACCCACCTGGGTGCTGATACCTGCCCGCCCGCACCAGACCGGAAGAAATATGGCAATAAATATATCTGGCCCATCTATGCCAGCTTCGATATTTTTGTGGCAGGCCTGGATGGTACAATAACAAAACAGCTGACCAATACACCAGGGTATGATGCAGAAGGCACACTGTCGCCTGATGGAAAAAAAATGGTGTTTACGTCTGTACGCGATGGGGATCTGGAGCTGTATATTATGGATTTGAAAACACAGAAAGTAAAGCGTATTACCAATCACCTGGGGTACGATGGCGGGGCATGGTTCAGCCCGGACGGAAAAAAATTGATATGGCGTGCTTCTTCACCCATAACGCCGGAAGAAATAAAGGAATACAAGGCATTTTTAGCAGAAGACCTGGTGGCACCTACCAATATGGAAATATGGGTAGCCAATGCAGATGGCAGCAACGCACACCAGGTTACTTCTTTTGGCCAGGCCAACTGGGCGCCGGCGTATATGCCCGACAGCAAGCGGATTATTTTTGCTTCCAACCAGGAATACAAACGCGGCTTCCCCTTTAACCTGTACACCATTAATGAAGATGGCAGCAATCTGCAGAAGATCAGCCGCGATAAAGGCTTTGATGCCTTCCCCATGTTTAGTCCCGATGGCAAAAAGATTGTATTCTGCAGCAACCGCAACAATGGCGGCACCAGGGATACCAATGTTTTTATTGCTGACTGGGTAGAATAAGATTTCGCCGTTACCAATTCCGATTTTAGATTTGCTTCAAATACATCACTATGCAGACAGGCCTTGTTCACCTTCATAATTTTT